>JAHIPS010000119.1 GCA_018902915.1 Candidatus Omnitrophota bacterium
GATGTGAAGAAAGAGGAGATCCTGAAGCCGCCTAAGACAGTTGCTGAAAAAGCAGTAAAGCCTAAGGTAGAGCCAGAGCGCATTGCAGCGGCAAAAGAGGTAAAAGAGAAAAGATTTGAGAAGGTCATCGAAGAGGAAAAGGATGATGCCAAGAGAGCCACGTATATCAGTTATTACCGCGCGGTAAGAGAAAGGATCAGGAAATTCGCTGATAGAAATTATCCAAGAAAAAGGAGCTTAGGTCAGGGTGAGGTGTTTTTGTCTTTTGTTGTGGCTTCTAGCGGCGAGCTTCTCCATGTAAGGGTGGTCAACGAGAAGTCTATAGAGAGCTTTGCCCTGAGAAACCTTGCCATAAATAGCATACGAGATGCCAGTCCATTCCCGCCATTTCCCAAAGGCATGAGCCAGTACCAGATTACCTTTAATGTAGTTATCTCATTTGAATCTCAATAGTCCTTATTTGTCAGATAAGGGAAAAGTAATGGGTGAGTTAACGGGGGTAGATGACACATGCACCCCTGATAACTCACCCGAGATTGCTGAAAAAGTCGTTAATCCTGTCATTGCGAGCGAACAAAGTGAGCGAAGCAATCTCAAAAAATAGATTGCTTCGGCGCTCCGCGCCTCGCAATGACATTTTTTCAGCAATCTCCACCCATTATTTTGACAAATAAAAGGCTTTTGTTTGTAATTGACTATGTAATTTCTCTATGATAAAATTTACTAAACCCCGTTCCAAATTCTAATCGATTTTCGCATTGCTATTTGTAGCTGATTGCGTGCAATTCGGATAGATTGTTTGATGATATTTAAGAATTTGGAACGGGGCAAGTCCAGGAGGCTTAAGTTGAAAATAACTGTTTTAGGAGATGGCGGATGGGGCACGGCGCTTGCCGCGCTTTTAAAGAATAAGGGATTTGATGTTAGCCTGTGGGGAGCGTTTAAAGACAATATCGAGGCGCTGGCCAGACATGGCGAAAATAAGAAATTCCTGCCGGGCATCGAGATCCCAAAAGGGATCCGGTTTACCTGTGATGTCGGTGTCGCGTGCGAAGACGCGGATATTATAGTCCTGGCCATACCGTCGCGTTTTTTAAAAGATGTTTTAATGAAAAATAGAGGGATGTTGAAAGAATCAAATGCGGGTTTTGTGAGCGTTGTAAAGGGTCTTGAGGGGCAGTCGCTCAAAAGGATGAGCGAGGTTGTGCGTGAAGCGCTGGGGGAGAAGGACATGGCTGTTTTGTCAGGTCCGAGCATAGCACCCGAAGTGGCAAGGGGCGTGCCCACGACAGTCGTGGTGGCTTCAGAGGACGAGTCTTTCGCGCGCAAGGTAAGGGATATTTTCAGGACAGAGCGGTTCAGAGTTTACACTAATGACGATGTTAGGGGCGTGGAATTAGGCGGAGCGCTTAAAAATATCATAGCGATCGCGGCTGGCATTTCAGACGGGCTTGGCTTTGGCACGAACACAAAGGCAGCCATACTCACGAGAGGGCTTTTGGAAATGACGCGGCTCGGGGTCGCCATGGGCGCGAAAGAGGAGACGTTTAAAGGCCTGAGCGGACTCGGGGATCTAATCACTACCTGCGTGAGCAGTGAGGGCAGGAACCGCGGCTTTGGCGAGGCAATTGGCAAAGGCAAAAGACCCGAAGAGATCCTGACTGCAAGTGTAATGGAAATAGAAGGCGCCTGGACCTCAAAGGCAGCGCTTGACCTGGGCAAACTCCACAAAATCGAACTCCCAATTACCCGGCAAGTCTATTCAGTAATATTCGAACAAAAACCCGCCCTAAAAGCAGTAAACGAACTAATGCTCCGCGAACCCAAATCCGAATAGCCTGTCATTGCAAGCAAGCACAACAATTCCTCTTGTCATTGCGAGGAGCCCGAAGGGCGACGAAGCAATCTCAAATTTCCTTGAATATAGCCCACTTATATGCTATAATTATAAATAAATATATAGCATCTATATAAGTGCCGAAAAGGCCATTTTTTTATCTGGGATTATGATGATGTTTAAAAAATACTTTATAATAATACCCACAGTTATAATATTTTTCTTAGCAGGAGAGGCGTCTGCATTGAGAGTCCCTGTGGATCCAGAGAGGACCAGAGAGCGCATAGAAGCCAAGCGTCTCTATGACATTGTTGTGGAGTTTATGAATATCATGAGAACAGAACTAGACCTTATAGACAATACAAAGTTTAACGAGATAAAAGAAGATGCTAGTCTCTTAAGAAATTCTGTCCAACGAATGTTTAAAGCTGGTAAGGCTGTTTATGATTTAAAAGGATTTTCAGATGCATCCTGGCCCAAGAATGTAATATATAGTGTTAGAACTCTTGCGGAAATAGATGTAATCTCTGGAGGCGTATATCGGGCAGTATGCTAAACTTAGTTGAAACTCAGTAGAAATAAAGGCTGGGTTCTCCTATAATAGAGTTGATAACAATTCTATTAACCTTAAAATAAGGAAGGAGGAACCCATGCCCATGAATACTGTAGCAAAGAAACGCGGA
>JAHIPS010000120.1 GCA_018902915.1 Candidatus Omnitrophota bacterium
GCCATAACCTTTGCCTCATCCATAGCAGCGCAAATCCCCAGATTTTAATTTACACCCATTTCTTATAATGCTATAATTCCCCATGAAGAGATTTGTATTATATTTTCTATGAACTAAGAAAGTGTGCTAAAATAGACAAGATCATGGATAGAGGGCAGATTCCCGATTAAATAAGTAGACGTCTCCAAGATACACACCAAGATACACGAATTATAGTCAGAGAGGAAAATAATGAGACCAAGGCATCCTTTAGTAGTATTCGATCTTGAGGCCACCGGTCTCTGGATCGAGAAAGATAAAATAGTCGAGATAGGCATGATCAAGCTGCTGCCAGATGGTTCAAGGCAGGATTATCTAAAACGCGTCAATCCCGGCATGCCGATTCCAGCCGAAGTCAGCCGCATTATTAATATAACGGATGATGACATTAAAGACGCGCCGCGATTTAAGGATATAGCCAAAGAGGTGCTGGAGTTTATAGGCGATTCTAATATTGGCGGATTCAATATCCTGAGGTTTGATTTGCCGGTGCTTGAGCGTGAGTTTTTTGGCGCAGGCGTTAGTTTTTATTGGCGTGAGCGCGATATATATGACGCGCAAAAGGTCTATCATATACACGAAAAAAGGGATCTGACAGCTGCCTACCAGTTATACTGCGGCAAAGAGCTTGTTAATGTGCATTCTGCCCTGGGTGACGCTGAGGCGACAGTAGAGATATTTGACGCGCAGATCAAAAAGTACGGAGCTCTGGAACAAGGCATAGAGTCCTTGAAGAATTTTGATTACGAACGCTCCAGCGCTTACTTTGATAAAGAACGAAAGTTTTGTTGGTGGAACAAGGAGCTCTATCCCACCTTTGGTAAATATAGAAGGAGAAAACATATAAAAGATATATTTAATAATGACCGTCCATATTTAGAGTGGATACTTAAAGGGGATTTTAGTGAGGAAGTCAAGGCAATGATAAAAAAGGTCCTCGGCGGAGAATTTCCACATTAATCTATGAAAAAATGCCTGTATTGCGCTGAAGAAATCCAGGATGATGCTGTTAAGTGCAGGACCAAGCTGATTATAACCATTGTAATAGCCAGGGCAGTTAAAAACATAAGCTCTTGCTACGGCCTGGCGTTTTATTAAAAAGGGGCGATTATATGCAAAATAATTACGAAGCTGAGATATCCGGCATGGCCTATGGCGGGATGGGTATCGCCAGGGTCAATGGAAAAGTTTACTTTGTGGAAGGCGCCTTGCCAGAGGAGAAGGTCGTCTTTACCAAAACGAGCGAGAAGAAGAGGTTCGGGCTCGGCAGGGTGGTGGAAATCCTTAAGCCGTCAAGCTCTCGCGTGGAGCCGGCATGCCCTTATTATAATAAATGCAGGGGGTGCCAGTATCAGCATCTGGATTATGAAAAAGAGGTATATTATAAAGCTGAGCAGGTTAAAGAGAACCTTGGCCGTATAGGGTCTTTCAGAGAATATAGCTTTGACGGGATGACGCCCTCGCCGCTTCATTATGGCTACCGCTCGTCAATCACGCTTCACAGGTCTCTGGCGGGATATGGTTATTTTGGCTGGGATGATAAGACTATTATTACCATAGAGCAATGCCCACTGGCCGAAGACACGATAAATCGCGCCATAAAAGATCTTAATTCTCTATACACTAAGCGCAATATTACTTTGAAGAGTGACCATAAAGGTAATGTCTGGATAAGCAGTCATCCAGACCATCTGTTTTTTAAAGATTCTTATTCAGGGACAGAGCTTACTTTTTCTCCCAGGGCATTTTCACAGGCCAACCGGCAGGTTGCCGGGAGCATGGTTGAAAAAGTACGCGAATTTATGAAAAATGAAAAAGGGGAGACGCTCTTTGACCTCTATTGCGGGACAGGGTTTTTCGGCATGCTTTTGCGTGATATGTTTGGATCTGTAGTGGGCATTGATGAGAGCCGTATAGCCATTGACTGCGCTAATGCCGCTAAGAAAGGCCTGGGAATAGACAATGCGGGATTTTATTGCGGGGAAGCCGAAAAAACATACCCTGCTTACTACGAAAAATTACACGGAAAGAAAAATACCATTATTATAGACCCGCCGCGCTCAGGGATAAGTAAGAAGATAGCTATATGGCTCTCTGGGCTAAAGGATGCAGAGAGCCTTTATTACGTATCCTGCGATTCAGCCATACTGGCGCGTGACGCCAGGATCCTCACGCAGAATGATCACTGGAAACTTACGAACGTTTCCTGCTTTGATATGTTCCCCCGCACAAAACACATAGAATCCATAGCTTTATTCAAAAGCCCTTCTGATTAATTTTGGTTTATATCGGCCTCTCTCCGCAGCATAATGTGTTGCGGAAGGCTTTTGTTTGGAGTAAAATTGGACCATGAGCGCCGATATAGAGAAAAACCTTTATTGAAATAGGGAAGAAAGAGTAAGGCAAAGGCGTTGAGAATGAAATGCACGAAGATTGTAAAAAAGTCTTTGGTAATAGTTACAGTTTTTTCTGTTACTTTAACTGTTTTCTATTTTTTCTGGCTTTCTCCAAGATACGTTGTGCCCATCCTTATGTATCATCGCTTTGGTTACGAAGATGGCAGCCTTTTTGTTACTCCTGAGAATTTCAGCCGACAGATAGCGTATATAAAAGATAAAGGCTATAATGTCATACCTTTAGATGAACTGGTAGATGGAATAAAAAACAACAGAAAATTTAAACGCCGTACAGTCGTTATTACTATAGATGATGGTTATAGAGATAATTTTACCTATGCCTATCCAATTTTAAGAAAATACAATTTCCCGGCAACGACATTTATTGTTTCCAACTTCATAGATAACAAAAAAGATTTTATGAATTGGGATGAAATCAATACTGCATCTAAAGATAATATATCTTTCGGCGGCCATACTAAAAATCATGCATATCTACCTTCGATAAAAGAAAGGGCTGTTCTGTTGGATGAGGTAGAAGGCTGTAAAAAATTTATCAGGGGTAAGATAGGCTCATCGGTTGATTATTTCTGTTATCCTATAGGAGGATTTACCGAAGAAGTAAAGCGGTTCGTGAAAAAAGCAGGATATAAAGGCGCTTGTACCACTAATAGGGGTTTTGTGGAATTAAATAAAGATGTATACGAATTAAAAAGAGTCAAGGTAACCAATTCGGATACAAATAAGCCTTTTAGTTTCTGGGCTAAATTATCAGGTTATTACAATCTTTTTAGGAGCAGAAAGAGAGGGCATTAGTTTGAATATCAAGGAAAGATTCAAGCGCTGGTCTAAGGATGCGAAAATATGGATGTTGTTTATAAGTGCGTTTATCTTAGGGATGTTTGATATCTTGGGAGAATTAGCAAAATATCGAAATAGAAGTTAGTATAGTAATTAAAACTACATCGTCCTTAAAGACGATGCGTCATTTTGATAGGGATAATTGTACCATGGACATGCACAAAAATGAGACGTTAGTGATTACGTGTGCCCGGGGAACAGCTGACTATTTACGCCAGGAGGTAGAACAATTGGGGTATACAGTGCGGTCTACTTCCGATACCAGGATAGAGATAGCCGCATCGTTACATGATGCGATGAGGCTTAATCTTACGCTGCGCACAGGAGTCAACGTGCTATATCTACTCAAGAAATTTTCCTGTAACGACCCTGATGAACTGTACCGGGAGGTCGTATCATTTCCATGGGAAGACTATATTGCGCCCTCGGAATATCTCAGCGTCGTCTCCCGCGTGAATACCCCTTCTATCGATAATTCAGTTTTTGCGAGCCAGAAGGTGAAAGATGCGATCGTTGACCGGATATCTGAAAAATGCGGCAGTCGGCCGGATTCCGGGCCAGACAGAAACAATGTGGTGATCAACTTTTATTGGAACGATGACAGATGCTGGATATATCTCAATACTTCAGGAAAGAAACTTTCAGACCGAGGCTATCGGAAAATTCCCCATACAGCCCCACTGCAGGAAACCCTGGCAGCCGCTTTACTGCGTGCCGCAGGTTTTGACGGTTCACAGCCTTTAGTGAATCCCATGTGCGGAAGCGGTACGCTTGCAATAGAAGCCGCTCTCATCGCCCTGAAGCGTGCGCCCGGCCTCTTGCGGAGCAATTTTGGGCTGAAGCACATAATAGGATTCGATAGAGAGGCATGGGGCGCTTTACATAAAGAGGTGCGCGCCCAGTCAAAGAAAAAGCTGCCTTTCAGGATCATCGCAACTGACATTGATAAAAAGGCGGTTGAGGCCGCGAAGAAAAACGCTCAAGCTGCCGGGGTCGATCAGATCATCGAATTTCATGTTTGTGATTTTAACGATACCCCGATCCCCGAAGAGAAAGGGGTCGTTATTCTTAACCCGGAATAC
>JAHIPS010000121.1 GCA_018902915.1 Candidatus Omnitrophota bacterium
ACTGCTGGGGCTTGACCAGAAAGAGCTGGATTACGAAAATGAAAAGATAGAGACCGACGAATACCTGAAATACCTGACTGGCTACATCCAGAAATTCAATATCCCGACATCCAAATACAGGAATATCTCTCTTTTAAGCGAGACCATAGAGCAGGAAGGCCGCATCGACCAGATCAAGATAATGCAGCAGTCCCAGAGCCTGCTTCTAAACCTCCAGGCAGAACTTGCCAGGAAAGATACGCGCAGCGACCTAGATGCCTTGATAGTAAAGGCACGGCTCTTCAAGGAGCAGAAGATCTCTCCGTTTTCCTTCTATAGTTATTTAAAAGACCTTGCCCTCAAACATATCCCTGAATATGTCTCAAAATACCAGAACCTCAATGAATTCGTAGATTACCTCACCAAGGTAAACTCCCTTGACTCCACAAAGCTCTTCAATGAAATGGAAGACCTCTCGTACGAAGTAAAACAGCGGCTCGCGAAAAACAATGACCAGAAAGAGCTTATAAAGGCCCTGAGGAATATAAAATTCCTCGAAGGATTTTTTAATCTAAAGGTGTCTAACGAAGAGCTGGACTATTACCTGGCCAATAAAGAATCACATAAGGTCAACTGGTTCAAATCCACTATAACGAACCTAACGAACAAAACGAACTCAACAAGCCAAGCAGGCTACATCGACTACAACCCAGACCTGATCGACAACCACCTCCAGGGACTCGAAGACTTCTATAAGACCGTAAAGGCGCGCGATGTCGCAATGGTCCGCAACTCTGTCTCTGAGATAGAAAAGCGAAACACAAAAGTCTCAGCCCTCATCTCAGGCGGCTTCCACACCAAAGGCATAACCCGCATGCTCAGGGAGCATGGCTACTCCTATATAGTGATCTCCCCGTACTCCTCCACCGATATAGACGAAGAGAATTATCATTTCCTGCTCTCAGGCAAAAGAAAACCTATAACAGAGCTACTTAAGGAGATTGATTTAAATGAGGTCATAGATAGGCTGTCGCCTGGCCTAAGGATTAGCTTAGGATGCGATACTGATATCAGAGAGGCCTTAAATAATGAAGTAGCCCCTCAGATAGCCAGGATGCACAGTATACCTCTCGATGATGTAAGGGTACCTGACATAATAGCTAGAATAACGCAGGCCCTTTTTTTGCAGCGTGGCGCTGCCAGATGGGATGCACCTTTAGATATAATAACAAGGGTACAGAAGAATGCAGATACAGGTACAGACATCGTAGAGTTTGAATCTGCTGTTGAAGGAAAAAAACCAATTTTTATCCAGCTTGTCAGAGGAGAAAAAGGCCGGATCACTGTGACCGAATCAACCCAGTCAAAGATTTCAGGAAAAACAGTGCTCGAGAAGAAATCCACCCGCACCGCAGCAGATAAAAAAGGTCCAATACTGGCCTCAAACGCAGGATTGCGTTCGACAGAGGTTGGTAAGGGCCTGCTCACTAGGTCACAAGAAAAGGCGCTTAAAGAGATATCGCTCGTTCCTGCTCTAGTATTGACAAAAACAAAGGAAAGGGCTGAAAAGCTGGCTGCAAGACGGATAGCTGATCTAATAATCGAAAAGAACAGAAAGAGTGAACAGATATTCCTGGGCCTTGCAACAGGTGGGACATATGAAGGCATATATGAAGAGCTCGTAGAGATTACCGAAAACGAATATATCAACTGGCAGAACGTCCACATATTCGCGCTGGATGAGTATGTATGGAATGCACTTGGATACCCGGAAGAATACAGAAATATTTACTATGGCGACCAATCATATAGAAACTTCTTGTATAACAGGCTATTTAAGTTCCTCTTGGGCGAAGACAATGCAGGGCTTCAGGAAGAAAACATCCACCTTATAGACGGATTGACAAAAAATCCTAACCAGGAGGCAGCAGACTATGAGATATTGATCGAGACCCTTGCAAATGGCGAAGGCCTGGATCTACAGGTCTTAGGCATAGGCGTAAAAGGCCATATTGCATTTATAGAAGCAAGGTCAGAGATGTCACTCGGGGATTTTGTTAAGATCAAGACAAAGGTGGAAGAACTCGATGCCAGCACAGTAGAGGCAAATTCTCGATTTTTTAAACCAGTGCCTGGTTACGCGATAACCCAGGGGATATCCACTATATTGACAGCAAAAGAACTTATGTTGGTGGCTACAGGCGACTCCAAAAAAGACGCCATTAGAAAGACAGTAGCAGAAGAAGCAACAGCCGCAGTACCGGCGTCGGTTTTACAGCTGCACGGTAACGCCACTGTCATCGCAGACGCAAATGCTGCCGAAGGTCTCCTTGAATTGGCCAGGGGTGCCACGCTTGCTTCAAACGCAAATCTAATAAAGTCTTCGCGAAGGCAGCAGGTTGATACAATGGATCAGATCATTGCTGTTCCTGCAGCGAATGTTATAGCGGATAAGATAGGATTCGAAGAATGGATTGTAAATCAACCAGAAAACATTGCAGTGGTGATAATGGCTATGCCCGATGAGTATAAAGATGTTATGGAATACAAAGACATTGCTTATATAAAGGTAGTTGGTGAGCATATTAAAGAGGATCATAGCCTTATATTAACCGAACTTTTTGGATCATACGAAAAAGATAACTACTTTGGTGGCTTTAAGTTAGGAGAACCGTATAAACTAGATAAGTACAAGGCCGTAGTAGATGAGGTTGCATTCGGCATCTAAAGTATTTTTTGCTTAGAAATATCCCTATGTATTATCATAAAATCCCAAAAGGCATTTCTTTAATAATCCTCTCTATATTTATATTCACCAATACTATATACGGGGCTGCGGACTTCACCCTGAGGGTCCCGCTGTCTTCGGATGCTGATTTAATAGAGGGACTTAACAGCCTTGAGGTAGTGGATGGTCTTATGGAATATCTGGGAGGGGAGGACTGGCCTGGGTCAAAAGAACATGCCGAAGAGTTTGTTATGTTAAAGGATACTGTCGAGGATTTTATAGAAAAAGAACTTGCTGACGCCAAGAAATGGGAAGAGGAAGCAGGCTATGCGATCTATAAACAAGAAGGCATTGATGATGTAAACAAGAAGCTCAAAGGCATATTGGACAAATTGGCCGGACTAGGTATCTTAGGCATCAGCGTGCCAGAGGAATATGGTGGTTTCGGGTTGAGCCATTATTATACTTACCGCATCATTGAAATGCTTGCCTCTGTATGGCCGTCCCTTGCAGTGACTATAGGGGTTAATTTTTCTGCCCAGGGTGCTATTAATAAATTTGGCACAGAGGATCAAAAAAATAAGTTTTTGAAAAAGATAACTGTAGGAACGGAGACAAAGACAGGTGTCTCTGCCAGCATAGCAGGTATAGGCATCACTGAGCCTGATGCCGGATCTGATGCGATGAAGGCCATGAAGACCTATGCCCGTAAAGATGGAAATGGGTATGTTTTAAATGGCACAAAGACATTGATCAGCAGTATAAAGATCGCTGATGTATATATTGTTTTTGCAGTCACTGATAAGGAGAAGGGAGAAATCAGCGCCTTTCTCGTAGAGGAAGGGACAAAAGGTTTTTCCACCGGGAAGCCTGAAGCAAAGATGGGCCAGAAGGCCTCTTTTACAGGTGAGTTGAAATTCGAAGACTGTAGAATTCCTAAAGAGAATATGCTGGGAAGACCCGGACAGGGCAGAGATATCTTTAATGAAGCGATTGGCATAAGCGGTCGCATAAGCATAGCTTCTTTAGCATTAGGCATAACAAAAGAAGCATATAAAAAGGCCTCTGAGCGCGCAGAAGAAAGAAAACCATTTGGACGCCCTGTCAGTGGATTTGAAGAGCCAAGAGACATGTTAGATGACATGAAACTTTACATTGCTGCTTCTGAGATGTTTATAAGGTATGCTTCGTATCTAAAAGACAAGGATTCGGATAAGGTAAAAGATATAGACGCCCTTTCGTCTGCTGCTTCAATGTCTAAGCTGTTCTCGAGCGAAAAAGGACAGGAGGCAGCTATTAAGGCAATGGACTTGCACGGTGGGTATGGATATATGGTGGCCTATGAGGCAGAGCGTTTTCTGAGAGACGCGAAGGTTACTGTGACCTATGAGGGCACTTCCCAGATTCAGAAGCTTATTATTAAGAAACATATGCCTTTATTTCTTAACTCAGAGATCGAGATGGAGAAGGCCATTGATTCCTATCTCAGCGTCCACTCGATTGCTCCTGGCTACAGGCAAATAATGGCTGAACTTTATGGATCCATAGGTGATGCGCAAAAGCGATTACGGGAGTTCATATCAGAAAAGAAAGGCAGCTATCGCCACGCAGAGATATTTGTAGATTATTTTATTACAAAGCTTATGCTTCTAAAGGCTATTTTTCTTGCCAGTCAGGGTGATGTCCCAGAGGAAACTGTTGCGAAAAGCTTAGAGGGTGCCCTATTGGCGTCTAGATTTTTGCGTGACAGTCTAGCCAGGTATGAAAACTATATCTCAACACAGGGATTATTAGAGGGACTCAGGGGAGGACTGGACACTCAAATCTAGGGGCCTTGTGAATGCTTTACGCTTTTGACAATGTTAAAAGTGTAAACCTTAGCGATTTTTTACTTGACATGCTTTCGTGGGATGTAGTATAGTATACATAGTCTTACGAAAGGGAGGTGTTCGAATTTGAAGTGGGTGTAGCAGGAGCCCGCTTTTTTTATTTTAATGAACACACAATTTATGGAACGAAG
>JAHIPS010000122.1 GCA_018902915.1 Candidatus Omnitrophota bacterium
CACCACTGAATCCCTGCCTATCTTCTTTATATCCCCTGAATATTCCTTGCCTTTACCGTCAAACACATTTACACTGGTATCCTTTTTCAGCCGCATCACATCCCGTATATGATGTATCTCCTCCCTGTCCTTTATCTCTATAATACGTCTTTCCGTAAATATCGCCTCGGGTGAAACATAAAACCGCATAATCTTTCCTCGGATTGGTGGAGCCACCGGGAGTCGAACCCGGACCTCATCCGTGCGAGGGATGTGTTGTCCCATTCAACCATGGCCCCAAATTTGTGAAACAAATTTTATTATACCATTTTTAACAAAAGAAGGCTACAAAATCTTGGAGGGCTAGTTAAATGAGGCGAGACGCGGATAACATGCAGAGTAAAACCTTAAGGTCTGGTCTTTATAAGTACCTGTCAGAGAAATGGTCAATGTATCTCCGCTCAAGGAAAAAGAGTTCTCATCAGATACTACAGTAATCTTTGACACTAGGGATTCAAAGGAACCATCATCATTGCCGTCAAATAAAAGCGCATTATCTTCTATCTTGTATGTAAGCTTTATGTCATCCGTATAATCACTATAAGTCGGTGACTGTGCAGGATCGGTCTCTTCAATATGTCTAACGCTAAACGCTAAGTTTCCTGAAGCTACACTAATTGCTGGATTATTTTTATCACCTATACCCATCATTACGTTTTTATAGATATGGTCAGCTGCGTATTGCAATTCATATAAAATTATTACCTTATCATTTGCGGTTAGATAAAACCTTTGACTTGCAACATACAAGGCAGACACCGCTAGAAACACCACGCTGATAAGAAGCGTTGCCAGCAACATCTCTACTAATGTCATGCCTCGCTTGTTGCGAAATCTGCCCATCTTCATCCTGTGTTAGAAGCTGGTCTCTGTCCAGCTGACCTTGACCTCTACTTTTTTATATCCGTTGACCTCGGGTTCTGAGACATCATATGTAAGCTCGGTGCTCAAATTCGCCATCTCGCCCCTGATAATAGACCCTACCTCCGACTCCAGGTGGCCTGTTGCGATATTCATCTGCGAATCCGTATATCCGTAATTACCCCTCAACCTATCCTGCACCTCTCTTGCAAAATTAAACGCCTGCAGCCTGTGCCTCGCGCGGTTAAAGATATATTCAGTCCCTACAAAAGCACCGAACACGCCTGCTGCCATGATAGTAATGATAAGCACTGATACTATGATCTCTATAAGGGACAACCCTTTACGATTATTCATATTATCTTTTGACGAGGGACACTAGTTCCTGCGGATTGGTGCTTCTAGAATAGACCTCTTCCCAGGTTACGAAGCCCTTGTTATAGAGTTCGGCCAGCGATTGATTCATGGTGCACATATCGTACTTTTTGCCCATTTGAATCAACGAATATATCTGATGGAGATTGTTGTCCCTTATGAGACTCTGTATGGCTGGTATGACATGCATGACCTCTGCCGCAAGCACCCTGCCCTTGTCTGCCTTTTTGGGGATCAGTTGCTGGACAATGACACCCACCAGCACCATTGAAAGCTGCATCCTTACCTGCTGCTGCTGATGCGCAGGAAATACATCTACGACCCTATTTATGGCATGTACTGCATCTATCGTATGAAGCGTTGCAAATATAAGGTGGCCTGTCTCAGCAAGTGTCAATGCCCCCCTGATCGTCTCAAGGTCACGCAATTCTCCTATCAGCACTATATTAGGATCCTGCCTGAAGACATGCTTTATCGCATCCTGAAACGAAGTCGTGTCTGTCCCAAGCTCTCTCTGGTTTATGGTGCTTTTTTTATGTCTGTGCAGGTATTCTATGGGGTCTTCTATGGAGATTATATGGCACGCTCGCTTTGAATTTATATATTCTATCATACTGGCCAGCGTGGTGGACTTTCCGCTGCCAGTTGTGCCTGTAATCAGGACAAGTCCGCTCGGCTTATCTGCAAATATTGTCGCTGCCTTAGGCAGGCCAAGCTCGGCCAGCGCAGGGACTTTAAAAGGGATAAGGCGTACAGCCATACCTACTGACCCGCGCTGCTTGTATACATTGATCCTGAAACGGCCCAGGTCTGTAATGCCAACGGACGTATCCAGCTCCTTTGCCTGCTCGAATTTTTTCCGATGTTCAGCTGTGAGTATGCTATATGCTAGGTCTTTTGTATCCTGGGGGGTTAGAGGCGGGAAATCGGCTAATATCTGCAGCCTCCCGTCTATCCTTAACTGAGGAGCAAGGCCTACTGTAACATGAAGGTCTGACGCCTTTTTTTCAACCATCAGATTCAGCAGGTCTTTTAATTGCATGATTATTAAATAAGCGGGCCGTTTGAAGTGATAGTACCGTCTTTGCCTATCTCGTAATAATAGGTGCTGTAAGGGCTCGGTGCAGTATTTTTCCTCTGCGCCCTGGCAGTAAAGTCATCTGTAGCGCCACCAGCTGTCGTTATTGAATATGTAAAATAGGCAGCGGTAGCATCATTGGGATTTTCTATATTTAAGTCGCCTATGCCCCCTGTGCCAGAAAAATACGCTTTTTCCAAAAAATATATCTTCTGCCCTGTCCTGATGAGATTCAGATTGCTTAGTGCCTCGCCCACCTTTGCCTTCTCGATTGTTTTAACAAACGTCGGCAGCGCCAGCGTAGCGAGTATGGCCACTATTATGACGACGACCAATAACTCTGTCAGGGTAAAACCTATCTTGCGGCCAAAGAATACTATATTAAATCTCTGCATTATAGATTCTGTAAGATTACGGACTTACAGGGCCTCCAAGATTTGCGCTTCTATAAAGCTTCCCCGTAGTATTGCTTGTCTGAACCCACGTGACCGTATACGTAATGCCGCTAACTGTACGTGTCGCAGTTATGGTATAGGCCCTTGCACTGCTAGTCGTCCCGTTATCTGCAATCGAATAGCTATATAGCTTATTCGTAACGCTATTCGGGTTATCTATGTCCAGATTATCCGGATTAGTAGTTATCTCCCCCCTTTGATACCAATATCTATCTATGGCTGTCCTTAAACTGCCTACATTGGTCACCGCCTCGCCTGAGCGGGCCTTTTCAATAGTAGAAATATACTGAGGCAACGAAATTGCGGCAAGGATACCTATAATGATAACGACAATAAGAACCTCTAAAAGAGTAAACCCTTTTTTTGACATCGCCCCCTCCTGGTATAATCTTCACCCTAGATATCCTAGAGCGAATTGGTTAATAATATGTTAAAATGTTTTTATGTTTAAACCGCGTTCTTTTTTAGTAGGGATGACAGCCTGCGAACCTCCTTATGGTCCGCCTAAGGCGGAAC
>JAHIPS010000123.1 GCA_018902915.1 Candidatus Omnitrophota bacterium
CTCCCCTCAGGGGAGAGGGAAAGGGTGAGGGGGCTGGATTTATACAGTCCCTTATCAGTAGCGACCCAAATCCCGCCTTTATTATCTGCGGCGATGGAGTTTATTCTATCAGCGTCCATCCCTTTATATAGCGCCTGCCATATCTTATCATTGTCATTGAAGACAAAGATACCGCCATCGGTAGCTGCGTAAAGATTATCCCAGCATAAAATACGGTTTATCTTCTCTGAGCCGAGCCCCGCGGATTCAAAATGCTTCCATGATTCGCCTTTGTCATTACTTATGAATACGCCTGAGTCTGTCGCAAGGAAAATGGTTTTATCTTTTACGAATATGCTATTGACGGGTTTTGATGCAGCGGCCGCCTCATCTATTGCGTCAGCATCGTATTCGGCTTCCTCGGTAGAAGTGATAAATACTCTTTTCCAATCAGGGCCTGAAGTTTTATATACGCCTTTTTCTGTCGCTAAAAATACCATGTCCTCCAAGAACATGATCCATCTTATGCTTAAACCGCCTGCTTCGCCGGAGGATTTCTGCCAGGTTACGCCGCTATCGTCACTGATAAGAAGCACACCCCTTGTCCCAATGTAGATTTTATTGCTATTAAATGCCATATGCTGAGCGCTATTCTCTTCTTCGCCCATGCCTTTAAAGATTCTTTTCCAGCTGGATATGCCATTGCTGCTTTTGAATACACCGTTGTTCGCGCAGACAGAAACTTCACTGCCGGAAATACCTATAAAATTAATCTTAAGCGACATCTTTAATATCCGATTCTTTGATACCGGGTACCAACTGCCAAACTTCATCAGCAAAGACATTGCAGGCAAAGATAAAGAATGCCACAAAAATTAAAACACGCTTCATAAAACACCTCTCTTTGTCATTCCCGCGCGTGCCCCGTACCTGAGCAAAGCGAATGGTACGGGGAAAGCGAGAATCCATTAATTCCTGCTATATAAGACACGGGAAGCAGTGATTTTCTTTCAAAAATTTTTCTAGGATTGAGATTTTTTGGAATGGATAACAAGGTAGGTTTCAGTATACTACGGCGTGAATAAGCAAGGCAAGCCCAAACCAGTCAGAAAATCCTGCCTGTGCGTCACCCTTAAGTTGAAAATTTCGACACGCTCATTTTGCCTGCCCCGAGTTTATTGAGGGGTCAACTTAAGGTAATGTTCGCTCTCTTCGGGCCTGCCGTGCTTTAGGCAGCCGTTGCCGTAGATGCGGCATTTTTTGTGGAGTTCGCGGGTCGCGAGATTGCGCTGGAGAGGGGTGAGGTTTGCGGATTTTAGGAGCTTTAGGATTGATCGGATCCGGAATTTATCTATGCCTGTTGCATAGACTGACGAGACCTGGTCTGGTCTGCCGCCGTCTTTTAGAGTCAAAGGTTTATCTATTAAAAGGAATTTGTGATTTACGCTCGCGCGGAGCCAGAAATCATAGTCCTCGCAGCACGGAAGGCTTTCGTCAAACAGGCCTACTTTATCAAAAATCTCGCGCCGCGCCATCACAGTGGACATACTGACAACGCACAATGACAGGCATCTATTAAAGATACGGCCATGATACTTTCTGTGTTTTTTCTTTTGATTGAGGAGTTTGCCATTTTTGTACCAGATCTCCTGAGTGTGGGAGATCAGATAGTCTGGATTTTTCTGCATTGCGTCGATCTGCGTAGCGAGCTTGTCTTTATCCCACCAATCATCTGAATCGAGGAAAGCAATAAATGGCCTGGTTGATTTTTTTATTCCTTTATTGCGCGCCGCAGCAGGGCCTTTCCGAGAAGCATCATCAATAACGATTAACTCGAAATCCTGATAGGTTTGAGAAGAAACCGAATCTATTGCTTTTTTCAGGAATAGGGCGCGATTATGGGTGGGGATGACGACGCTGATCATGTCTTGACTTCAACCTGTCTCCATGCGCGTTCTTTCTCTCGCGCAACAACCTCGATATATTCTTCTGCCTTCGCGTGACCTTCTGCTTCATTTTATTCAATAGTGATTTTGCCGGTACTGCCGATGATAGAGATGGTCCTCGAGTCTCCGCTCTTATCAGTGATGCTTACAGAGCCGCTGGAGCCCTGGATCGCGCCTGTTGAGCGAAAAATGACTTTGTCGTCTTCAAAGGTAACCGGGTCAGCTGCTTCTTCTCCTTCACTGGCCGGGGTTTTAAACTCTATTGAGCGCGCCAACCTGCGCTTTTTCTCAAATATAGCGCCTCCAGAATCCTCTATCCAGTATTCGCCATTTTCAACATCAAATACTGCAGTATACTCCCTTCTGTATGTGATAGCATTGCTTCGCGCGACACGTAACGTGCCTAAAATAGCTCTTGCAGCTGTTTTTATTCTTAAACCTTTGCCAAAACTTGATGTAAACGGCAGCGAAATCCCCAAAAGCATCCCAATGATCGCGAGCACAACGAGCATCTCAACGAGCGTGAAGCCGCGCCTACTGTTCAAGGCTAAGCCTTGAACAGTTTCATGTTCAAGGCTTAGCCTTGAACAAGTCCGCCTACCAGTTTGTAATGTCATCTTTCTCACTCCCGTCGCCCTGTCCATTCGGACCCAGCGAATATATATCATACGAATACTCGTTGTGTGTGCCAGGATTCACATACACAAAGGCATTGCCCCACGCGTCAAGATATTCACCTTCCTTGTTGACCTCTTTTTCTCTGATCTTCATATACGGCCCGCTCCAGTCAATGTCGTCAGGATCCTCTGTCAGCGCTGCTACTAAATTTTTATTGCCTGATTCCGGATACACACCAATGTCTGTCTCATACATGCTTATAGCTGTCTCGATCGTGGCGATCTGCGCCTTTACCTTTGTCATTGCGCCGCGCTTGCGTGCCTGCTGCGCGCCGCTAACCACCATGCCAGCGAGGATCGTTATAATAGCAATAACCACTAATAATTCGATCAATGTAAACCCATTCTTTTTCATACATCCACCTCGTTTTTCAGCTATGTATATTGTTTGGTTTCTCGGAGCACCTCTTCGGCAGTGGTTACGCCGGTCAGGATCTTACTAACCGCATCCTCGCGCAATGTCTTCATGCCAGATGCCTGAGCCGCCTCTCTTATCGTCGTGGTGCTTACCCGCTTTACCACCTGCTCCCTCATTTTGTCGTCCATAATAAACAATTCGTATATGCCTGTGCGGCCCTTATACCCTGAGCCATTGCATTCTGAACAACCCGCGCCCTTGTAAAACTTTATTCCTTTTATCGCGTTTTCTGTAATACCTAATTCCTTCAGCTCTTCTTTCTTCGGTTCGTACTCTTTTTTGCATTTCTGGCACAATTTTCTCAAAAGCCGCTGCGCAATAACCGCCCTCACTGTAGACGTGATCAAAAACGGCTCCACGCCCATGTCCATGAGTCGCGTGACAGCGCCTGGCGCGTCATTTGTGTGCAGAGTGCTAAAAACAAGATGCCCTGTAAGCGCGGACTGGATCGCGATCTCTGCTGTCTCAGAATCGCGGATCTCTCCCACCATTAAAATATCAGGATCCTGCCTGAGCATGTGCCGCAATGTCTTTGCAAAGCTCAGATCTATCTTTGTGTTTATCGCGACCTGTATAATACCCTCGATATCATATTCGACCGGATCCTCAACCGTTATGATCTTAAACTCTACCTTGTTGATCTCCCGCAGGCACGAGTACAAAGTAGTGGTCTTGCCGCTTCCTGTCGGGCCTGTTGTCAATAAAATCCCGTTAGGTCTGTCTATTACCAGCCTCAGCTGCGATTTGATCTTATCGCTCATGCCCAGCTGGTCCAGCGACAGACTCACCACGCTCTTATCCAGCACCCTCATCACTATGCTCTCGCCATACAGCGTCGGCAAAGTAGACACGCGAAGGTCGACTCCCTTGCCGCCTATGTTCATCACGATCCTGCCGTCCTGCGGCAGCCGGCTCTCTGCCACGTCTAGATTTGCCATCACCTTTATCCTCGAGCTTATTGCCAGGCTCAGATCTCTTGGAGGATGCGCGGCATCGTAACACACTCCATCGATCCTGTAGCGTATCTTGTATTCTTTTTCAAACGGCTCAAAGTGTATGTCTGACGTCTTTTCCCTTATCGCGCGCAAAAGTACCATATTCAGTAACTTCACAACAGGCGCCTGCGACGCGATCTCTTTCAGTTTATCAGCGTCGATCTTGTCTTGAATGACTGTCTTGCCGGATGTCTTTTTTGCCTCATCGATTATATCGCCGAGCGACTCTTCCTCCTCGCCGTAGTAGCGCTCCACTGCCTTTTTTATGTCCTCCTCCTTTGCCGCCACGACCTTGATATTCAGGCCTGTTACAAAACGCAGGTCATCAACCAGTTTCATATTGGAAGGATCTGACACAGCGACTGTAGCGATCCCGCCTTTGACGCTCAGTGGTATGATATTGTAAAATTTTGCAGTAGACGCAGAGACCCTGTTAATAGCGCTAGAGTCTATCTTTATCTTTGAAAGGTCAACTGTATCTACGTTGTTCGATTTATCCGCCATATTACATCTTTCTCTAGGTTGTTCAAGGCTTAGCCTTGAACAATTTTATTTTATGTTCAAGGCTAAGCCTTGAACAACAGCTTTGGACATTATACATCCTGAGTCACCCGCAAGACTTCCTGTATGGTCGTGTAGCCCCTTCTTACCTTTTCCATGCCGTCTTCTTTTAATGTCCTCATGCCCATTTCTTTTGCCTTTTGAGAGATTTCAGTGCTCGAGGCATTGTTCAGGACCATTTCGCGGATCGCATCAGTCATCACCAAAAGCTCGAATATGCCGATCCTTCCTTTAAAACCAGTATCGCTGCATGCCTCGCAACCCTTGCCCCTGTAAAGCTCAAATTTTCCAGACTCCTCTGGTTTCAAGCAAAGTAATTTCGCCACCTCTTCAGAAGGCTTGTACGCCTCTCTGCATGAAGGGCATATTGTGCGCACCAGCCTCTGCGCCAGCACGCCCTGGAGCGTAGCTGACACGAGGTAAGGCTTGATGCCCATATCCACGAGCCGCGTTATAGCGCCTGATGCGTCATTCGTGTGCAATGTGCTGAATATCAAATGCCCGGTCAATGCAGACTGCACTGCGATCTGGCCTGTCTCAAGATCCCTTATCTCTCCCACCATTATAATATCCGGCGCCTGCCTCAGCATCGACCTTAAGCCCCCGGCAAAACTCAGCCCTATCTGCGGCCTCACCTGCACCTGGTTTATGCCATCCAATTGGTACTCGACAGGATCCTCGATAGTAATGACCTTGCGCTCCTTTTGATTGATGTGGCTTAGCGTGCCGTACAGCGTGGTCGTCTTTCCGCTTCCTGTCGGGCCTGTAACCAGGAGCATCCCGTTCGGCGCATTTATCAGTCTCTCAAAATCCTTTCTCTGGTCCGGCAAAAACCCCATGTCCTCGAGCCCGACGAGAAAACTTGATTTATCCAGAATCCTCATCACTATGCTCTCGCCGTGAATGGCAGGGAGACTCGACGCCCTGAGGTCCAGTTCTTTTTTGCCAAAGACGATCTTTATCCTGCCGTCCTGCGGCAGCCGCTTTTCAGCAATATCCATGCCTGCCATGATCTTCACCCTGCTTATGACAGATCCCTGCAGGCGCCTTGGCGGACCTGGCACCTCGTGCAGCACGCCGTCGATCCTGTAGCGCACGCGAAATTTATTTTCTAATGGTTCAATATGTATGTCGCTCGCCCGTTTTTTTACAGCCTCGTTTATTATAAGGTTCACTAATTTAATTATAGGCGCGTCCTCGCCGCTCTTTACATCCTTTATGCCCTCTGAGGCCTTTGCAAAATCAACATCCGGCTTTTTCTTTGTGAGAGGCGCGCCCTCCAGGACCTTATTCAGGTCATCTGTCTGGACAAGTTCCAATTGTATACCCGCGCCGATTATATTTTCTAGATTTTCCTGTGCAAGAAAATTAAACGGATCGTCAGTGCCAAGGATAATTTTTTCACCTTCTTGTTTTAGCGGGATTATACGGTGAGACCTAGAGATCTGGGCTGGTAAAAGTCTTTTTACTTCTGCCGCGACATTCTCGGGTTTTATTGCAACAGGCAAAATCCCCATCTGCGCGAGGAGCGTCTTTCCTACCTCTGCATTTGCCACATAGCCTAATTTAACAAGGACACTTCCGAGCCGCTCCTTTGTCTTTGCCTGCTCCTGGAGCGCGTTCTTTATCTTTGCCTCATCCAGAAGCCCGATATTCTTTAAAACAGCTTTTACGATATCCTGTTTCTGCATTTTCTACCTATTGATCAGGCTCGCGAAATAACCAGCGCCAAATCCATTGTCAATATTCACCACTGCCACGCCTGGCGAGCAGCAATTCATCATTGTCAGAAGCGGTGCCACTCCTTTAAAGCTGGCGCCGTAGCCAATGCTTGTCGGCACTGCTATGACAGGCTTGTCTGTTAGGCCAGCCACCACGCTCGCGAGCGCGCCTTCCATGCCAGCGACCACGATCACAACATTTGCCCTGGAAATATCAGGTAGCCTGTCAAACAGGCGGTGTATGCCTGCCACGCCCACGTCGTAAACAGCCTTGACGCGGCTCCCCATCACCTCCAGCGTCACCCTTGCCTCTTCGGCGACAGGCGCATCAGCCGTGCCCGCTGTCAATATTAAAACCATCTTCGCGCTTTTCGTCCTTTGCTTCTCTTTATAAATAACTCTGGCAGTTTCATTATATTTCAAACCAGGGTAATCTTTTTTTAAATATTGATATAATCTTTTATCCGCCCGCGTAAGAAGTATATGCGCGTTTCTCTTTAATAGAGCCGCCACTATTGTCCTTACCTGCTTATCGGTCTTGCCCTGACAATAGACAACCTCGCCAAACCCTTTACGAAGCAGCCTGTGGTGATCCACCCGCGCGAAACCCAGATTTCTATAAGGAAGGTCTTTCAGTGACTGGTAGGCCTTTTCTAAACTGATCTTGTTGGAATGGCATTCTTTCAGTAGTTTTTTTATAGACTGTCTGGAATCCATTTTTATTTAAAGATAAAATAAAGTATCAGCGCGATTGCTATCCCGGAATATATGTAAAAATCATTAAAATAAAGAAAGTCCTTTACGCTGTCGCCAAAATTAGAGGGGTATTTCTGGCCGGTTTTCTTTGGAATCCGACGACGATAGGCATTCAGATCTTCGACCTTGAATCTCGTGTAGATGCCGCCTATTTTATACGCCGGGAGTTTGCCTTTTTCCATCACCTTCTGCAGATCTGCCTCTGGCATACCCAGATAATGCGCCGCCTCTTCAAACGTCAAAAATTTATTCATCATAACTTGAGCTTTCAGCATTCAGCTGTCAGCTTTCAGCTTCTGATAGCTGATAGCTTTTTACTTCGACTTTTCCTTTGCTACCCACTCGTCGACCCTTAGTCTGTCGAATCTCCACTCGCTGCCTTCCTTAAACGCAGGGATCTTGCCGCTGTCTGCCCATTTCAATATATTCGACACCTCTACCTCGAGATATTCGGCTAATTCATCCGCGGCAAGGATCCTTCCTTTCTGGCTGGGCTGGTTCAGCATCTGGCATTTCCCCTGCATGACAGCGCCCGGCTCCACGCTCAGCACAGGAGTTGTTATGTCGCCTACGATGTGCGCACTCGCAAGGATCCTGAGCTGATTCTTGGCAAAGATCTTTCCCGTGATCTTTCCAGCCACTGTCATATCCTCGCTATTTATATCAGCTCGCACAGATGCATTCTCTCCTATGGTAAGGCTGCCTTTCGTGTCCAACTTCCCCTCGAAATCCCCGTTGATCCTGAGGTTCACAGGATCCTTAAATGTCAAAGAACCCTGCATGCTGGCATCAACATCCAAGATTTTTGGTTCATTCTTATCACGCCTGGCCATCATACCCCCTCCTTTTTTTTCTCCTCCATATGAAACTTGCGCAGCACATACAACGCAAGCAGCACTATAGCGGTCGTCACATAACCTGCTATGTAAAACCCGCAGCCCGCAGCCAGGCCTATGCCTGAAACCGTCCACAGGCTGGCAGCTGTTGTAAGTCCGGTGACAGTCGTGCCCGAGCGTATAATCGTGCCCGCGCCCAAAAACCCGATGCCTGTCACCACTCCCGCTGCGATCCTTGCAGGATCAACAGCCACGCTCTGCGCATAGCTCTCAAACATATAAATAGACGTCAGCATTATAAGCGTGGAGCCAACGCATACGAGTATATGAGTCCTGAACCCGGCTATCCTTCTGTTGTGTTTTTCTCTTTCAAACCCGACCAGCCCGCCCAGCAAAGCCCCTAACGTCAATCTAAAAATTATCTGCGTATTTGTCAACATTTGCCCTCTCCTTGTAGTCTGTAGGCGAGGCCGGCTACCATGGCTGCGTTGTCTGAACAAAGTTCAAGGGGTGGAAAAAATATCTTCAGGCCCCTGAACATGGCCTCCCTTGCCAGCATTTCTCTAAATCTGGAATTCGCGCTTACGCCTCCCCCAATAACAAGCGTCTTTAAATTGTGCTGCTCCATGGCCTTCAGAGTATTGTTTACAATTACTTTGAGCGCAGATTCCTGAAAACTTGCCGCAATATTACTAATTTCACCCTTCACCCTACCTGTCCCGAGCGAAGTCGAGGGACACCCTTCACCCTTCACATGATACAACACCGCTGTCTTGACCCCGCTAAAACTAAAATCAAGACTGCCCTTGATCGGCCTGCACGTAAATCTTATTGACCTTGAGCCTTTTTTCGCAATCCTGTCGATTATAGGTCCTCCCGGGTACTCCAGACCCAAAATCTTTGCCACCTTGTCGTACGCCTCGCCAATCGCGTCATCCAGCGTGTCGCCAAGCACTATAAATTTATCATAGCCCTTGACAAGATAAAGCCTCGTGTGCCCGCCTGAGACCACCAAGCCTATGAAAGGAAATCTCGGCGCGTCTTTACGCATCATGGCAGAATAGACATGCGCCTTCAGGTGATCGACTGTCACCAGCGGCACGTCCAGGCTATACGCCATTGCCTTTGCAAAAGAATTGCCGCAAACAAGCGCGCCCACAAGCCCTGGCCCTTCAGTCACTGCCACGCTGTCTATGTCTCCAGTGCCTACCCCGGCATTGTACAAAGAACAATTTACTACCTTGTCTATGTTTTCCACGTGGTGCCTTGTTGCGATCTCTGGAATAACGCCGCCAAACTTCTTATGATACTTCAGGCTCGACGAAACCACGTTTGATAAAATCTCCCTGCCATTTTTTACAACGCTCGCCGCTGTCTCATCGCACGACGTCTCAATACCCAGTATCAGCATACATAGCCTGCTATTTTTTGTTGTATATAATTATGCCTTTTAAGACGTCAACCGCGCTCATGATCTGGTTGTCATACTGCCCTTGCTTTTCTTTCTCTTTTCCTTCCAATTCTTTTTCCTGCTCGGCCTCTGTCAACTCGTCAAATATGCTGGTCTGGTCATTGTCGCCTTCTTCTGGCTTTGGCGACTCTTTATGCTCCACTATAATATCAGGCGTGATGCCTTCCCCGTGAATAGAGCGCTCGTTAGGCGTAAAATATTTGCTGGTCGTGACCCGCACTGCTGAGCCGTCTGACAGAGGCACTACTGTCTGCACAGAACCTTTGCCAAAACTCTTTGTGCCCATGATAATGCCCCTTTTATGATCCTGAATAGCGCCTGCCACGATCTCAGAGGCTGACGCGCTGCCGCTATTGACCAAAATGACCATGGGATAATCCGGGTGCTTATTTTTATTTTTTGACTTGAACACAAAATTCTGATTTTCCACGCGGCCTTTGGTCGAGACAATGACCTTGCCCTCTTCCAGAAACTTATCCGACACGCTGACCGCGGAATCCAGAAGACCGCCAGGATTATTCCTGAGATCCAGTATTAGGCCTTTTATGCCCTTACCTTCCAGATCCCTCAGGCTTTTTTCAAGGTCCAGGTGCGTCTTTTCCTGAAACTCTATAAGACGTATATAACCTATTTTCTCGTCTATGACCTCTGCCTTTTTTATGCTATCTATTTTGATTATCGATCTCGTGATTGCAAAATCCAAAAGCTTCTTCTCATTTTCCCTGAGCACCGTGATATTGACCTTTGTACCTGGCTTGCCCCTGAGTTTTTTAACTGCCTCAAGAAGCGTAAGGTCCCTCGTGATCTCCTTTTCTATTTTCACGATCTTGTCGCCTGGCTTGAGCCCCACCTCGTAGGCGGGCGTATCCTCTATAGGCGATATTATGGTAAGCAGGTTATCTTCTATAGTGATCACTATGCCTATGCCGCCGAATTCGCCCTCTGTCTCTATCTTCATCTCATTGTACATGTCAGGGTCCATGAACTGGCTGTACGGGTCGAGCGCCGAGAGCATTCCCTTTAACGCGCCATATATAAGGTCCTTTGACTTTGGCTCTTCCACGTAATCCGAGCGTATGATGCTGACCGCGTCTGAGAAAAGCTCGAGTTCCTTGTAGAGATCATCTGCGCCCGCGTCTTTTTCAGCAAAACCAACACTGTGCATCAAAATGCCTGCCGCGAATCCAACTATCACCAACAATATCGCAATCCTTCTCTTCATTTATCCTCCCTTAACATTTTGCTTAACATCTGGTTAACCTTGCCTGGGTTGGCCTTGCCCTTTGTCTTTGCCATCACCTTGCCCACGAGCGCCATTATAGCGTTCTTTTTTCCGTCCTTGAAGTCGCCCACTATCTTTTCATTCTCGGAGATAACCTGGTCTATGGCCTTTTCTATCTCGCCCTCGTCAGAGATCTGCTCCAGTCCCTTTTCTTTTACCAGCGCGCCAGGCTCCTTGCCTGTCTCTATCATTTCCTTCAAAAGCGTCTTTGCGATCTTGCCGCTTATCGCGCCCCTGTCTATCATCTCAAGCATACCTGTAAGATGCCTTGCTTTCAAGTTCACCCCAGCGATTGTCAGATTTTTCTCGCTCAGATACGCGGACACATCGCCCATGAGCCAGTTTGCGATGATCTTCGGATTCTTATACAACCGGGCGCAATCCTCAAAGTAGTCAGCCATGGCCTTATCACTCACCATTACTGCCGCGTCATATTCGGAAAGCCTGTATTCTGATACAAATCTCTTTTTTCGCGGCTCTGGAAGCTCGGGTATTTCTTTCTCAATCTCCGTCAGCAGCCCCTTTTCAAAATCAAACGGCACCAGGTCAGGCTCTGGAAAATATCTATAGTCGTGCGCCTCTTCCTTTGAACGCATGGATTCAGTTACATCCCTTTCCGCGTCATAAAGTCTTGTCTCCTGCACTATCCTCTGACCGCTCTCGAGCAGCTCCACCTGTCTGTCTCTCTCATACTCCAGCGCCGCCTTCACGCCTTTAAATGAATTCATGTTTTTGATCTCTGTCTTCACGCCGAGCTCTTTTGCGCCTTGCTTTTTTAAGGAAATATTAGCGTCGCACCTGAGACTTCCCTCTTCCATGTTGCAATCAGACACATCGATGTATTCAAGGATAGATTTGAGAAGCGTTAGATATGCGTATGCCTCTTCAGGAGAACCTATATCTGGCTCGCTCACGATCTCCAGAAGCGGCGTGCCGCAGCGGTTAAAATCTACAAGGCTATGGTCTTTTTCGTGAAATAGCTTACCCGTGTCTTCTTCCAGGTGCACCCTTCGTATTTTGATATGCCTCTCTTTGCCGTTACTTAAAACTGGTAAGTGCCCGTGCTGGGACAGCGGGTGACCAAATTGCGAGATCTGGTACGCCTTTGGCAGGTCTGGATAAAAATAATTTTTCCTGTCAAACCTGATTTTTTTTGCAATCTGGCAATTCAGCGCTATCGCGACCTTTGCAGCGAGTTTAAGCGCCTCTCTATTCAAAACAGGAAGCGACCCTGGAAAGCCCAGGCACACGGGACAGGTCTGCGTATTAGGCGCTGCGCCAAAATTCGTGGAGCACCCGCAAAAGACCTTGCTCCTGGTCTTTAGCTGCAGATGGACCTCTAATCCGATCACTGTCTCGTATGTCATATCAACGTCCATTCCCTTATTTGACCCCGATCCTCACTTCGTTCGGGAACGGGGCGTGTCGGATTTGTCAGATAAGGGGTTTGGTTTTGTGCCAGGCCGTGGCCTGTTCGTAATTATACGCTATCCTTAAAATCGTTTCTTCGTCAAATGCCTTGCCAAGTATCTGCAGGCCTATGGGTAATTTCTTTTTTGTAAATCCGCAGGGTATGGACACGCCAGGGATACCTGCCAGATTCGCGGATATTGTAAAGATATCCGAAAGATACATCGTGAGCGGATCTTTTGACTTTTCGCCTATCTTAAACGCAGGAGTCGGAGAAGTCGGCGTGACTATTGCGTCGTATTTCCTGAACGCCTTGTCAAAGTCCTGTTTTATCAATGTCCTTACCTTGAGCGCCCTTAAATAGTATGCGTCGTAATAGCCGCTGGAGAGCGCGAACGTTCCGAGTATGATCCTTCTTTTTGCCTCGTCCCCAAAACCATCCTGCCTGGTTTTTTTATACATATCAATAACTGATTTTGCCTGGCTGGACCTGAATCCATACTGCACGCCGTCAAACCTTGCCAGGTTTGAACTTGCCTCAGCTGTTGCAACCAGGTAATAAACAGCCACTGCGTATTCTGTGTGCGGCAAGCTCATTTCCTCGCAGCGGGCGCCAAGCTCCTCTAATTTTTTTATTGCATCCAGAACAGCCTGCTTGACTTCTTTGTCAGTGCCTTTAATAAAATATTCCTTGGGCACGCCGATTTTTAGTCCCTTGATATCTTTTTTTATCAATGCCGGGTAGTCAGGCACAGCCTCGTCAACAGAAGTCGAATCCATCTGGTCGTGGCCGGATATTGCCTTTAATAAAATCGCGGCGTCCTCAACGTCTTTTGTAACCGGGCCTATCTGGTCAAGCGACGACGCAAACGCTATGAGCCCGTAGCGCGAAACCCTGCCGTATGTTGGCTTGAGCCCGACCACGCCGCATAGCGAGGCTGGCTGCCGTATCGAGCCGCCAGTGTCTGACCCGAGCGCGAAGATCGCCTCGTCTGCTGCTACGCACGCTGCTGAGCCGCCGCTCGACCCGCCAGGGATGCGCTCCAGGTCCCACGGGTTCCGCGTCACGCCGTAGCAGGACGTCTCTGTGGACGAGCCAAACGCAAACTCGTCCATATTGGTCTTGCCCATCAAAACCGCTCCCTCTGCCAGAAGCTTTTCTATTACCGTAGCATTGTAAGGCGGCCTGAAACCTTCGAGGATCTTTGAAGAGCATGTGGTAAGCTCATCCTTGACGCAGATATTGTCTTTTATGAATATCGGGATGCCTTTAGAGGACTTTGCCCTCTCAAGCGCCGCAGCTTTGTCAAAATGCGCGATCGCATTGAGCTTTTTATCCTTTTGCTCCACTGCCTCTATAATACTATTGCATATATCTATATACGATATGTCGCCTTTATCTAAAGGAGCTATAAGTTCGTGCGCGGTAAGTGTGTTTAGCTTCATAACGCCTCTATGATTTTCTTGACCCTGAATAAGTTACCCTGCTTGTCAGGCGCGTTCTTTAAAACCTCTTCTGCGGGAAGCGACGGTCTTACCTCGTCTTCCCTGTACACGTTCTTCATCTCGAGCACGTGGCTTGTTGGTTCGAGCCCAGCCACGTCCAGCGCCTTTAACTTGTTTACGTACTCAAGTATGCGGTCAAGCTGGCCTGTAAATTGCTCCAGCTCTTTTTCGCTCAAGGCAATCCTCGCAAGCTCTGCCACGTATTTAACAGTATCCCTCTTTATCGCCATAACCCTTTACGAATTCTTCTCAGCTATGTCGCCAGCTATGGGCAGCTTGAAAAATTCGCCCTGATAAGCCTTTATCATAAGAAGCACCCACAGGACAATGCCCAATAGTGACAACAAAAGACTCAGCAAGACCCCTAATACAGGAATAACAAGGAGCACTATATTCAACACAGCTATGCCACCAAACACGACTATTGACTGCATTGCGTGAAACCTGACAAACTTATTCTTCTTTTCTACCAGATAAAAAATAAGCCCTGTTATCCAGCCCAATAAATAACTTAAAAGCCCTGCCATGTTCGGCTGCATGCCTATTGATGTCTCGCCTAGATTTTTCTTCTCTTCAACCATAACTACCCCCTTTCGCTTGCCTCTGTCAATTTTACAAATTCGCCCAAAGACACTGTCTCTGGGCGACGCTCTCCAGATATGCCCGAGCGAACCAGTATCCTTGAGATCTTTTCCCTGGTCCCAAATTCTTTATTCCACGCCAGAGAACTTAGAATCGTCTTCCTGCGTTTTTCAAAACAAGTCCTTATTATTTTAAACAGTTTTTTCTCATCCGTCAAGCAAAGAGGTTGTTTTCTGATGTCTATTTTTAAAAACGAGGAATCCACCTTTGGCGCGGGATAAAACGCGTTCTTTTTTACAGTGAATAAAATCTCCGGCTCTGCATAAAATTGCGCGTAACAGGAAAGCGAGCTGTAATCCTTTGAGCCAGGACCAGCCACCAGCCTCGCGGCAAATTCTTTCTGCACCGTGATAAACATTGAATCTATAAACATCCTGTTGTCCAGTAACCTTGTCAAAATAGGACTCGATATATAATAAGGGAGATTACCTACTACTTTTACGCGCTCCTTTATATTGTATTTAAGCGCATCGCCCTGTATTAATTCCAGATTTTCAAAACCGAGATTTTTAGAAAGGAATTCGTGCAGCCGTTTGTCCTTTTCAATAGCAATAACTTTTTTCGCGCGCATGGAGAGTTCCTTTGTGAGCGCGCCCAGGCCAGGCCCGATTTCAATCACTGTATCGTCTTCAGTAAGCCCTGCAGAATCGATCATCTTTCTCTGTATGTTCTGGTCCACAAGAAAATTCTGCCCCAGCCGCTTACTCGGCCTGACACCCCACTCCTTTAAAGCAGTCCTTGTCTCCCTTAAATTCAGCGTATCACACTGTTCAAGGCTAAGCCTTGAACACCCTCATATTATGTTCAAGGCTTAGCCTTGAACAATGCGCCTTGGACAATGCACATCTTTACAGCCAGCCTGATCGCTGCCTTCATCGAGGCAGGGTTTGCAATGCCTTTTCCCGCAATATCATACGCAGTGCCGTGGTCAGGCGATGTCCGCACAAAAGGAAGCCCCAGCGTGACATTCACGCCATCCTCAAACGCGATCATCTTAAACGGTCCCAGGCCCTGGTCGTGATACATCGCGACCACTGCGTCAAACCTAGCCTTATGCGCCATGTAAAAAGCAACGTCAGCTGGCAATGGCCCTTCCAGTCCTTGAATCCTCGACCTTAGCCCTGCCACTATAGGACCCACTATTCTTTTTTCCTCATCCCCCATCAACCCATTCTCTCCGCAATGCGGGTTCAGGCCGCACACGCATATCCTTGGCTTCTTTATCCTGAAATCCTCTCTCAATGCCTTTTCAGTCAAAATTATCGTGTCCCTTATCTTTTTCCGGCTAAGGCTCGCAGCCACGTTCTTTAAAGCCACATGCCTGGTAACAAGACTCACCCTGAAGTTTTCCCTGCAAAACATCATTGCGAATTTTTTAACGCGGAAGACCCCTGCCAGATATTCGGTGTGACCTTTAAAAGCAATACCTGCCTTGTTTATGGCTGCCTTGTTCACAGGGGCTGTAACCAGTCCGTCTACCTCGTATCTTTTTAAGATCCCGACAGCCTTCTCGATCGCGTCAAACCCTGCTCTGTCCCTCGCCTCTATAATAAAAAAATCCGCCAACCTTCTGATTTGCGGATCCTTTAATGCCTTTTTTACAACCTCAGGGCCTATGCCTTTTGGATCACCAGTTGTAATCAAAATCCCCGGCTTTTTTCTCATATTTATTTTATGGAAATATACGCCCCTGTCCTTAATTCAGCCAGCCACTCGTCCAGTTTTTCCTTGAGTTTCTCTTGAAAGATGACCTGCTCGATCCTGACCTTTGTGTCTTCAAGGCTAAAATACCCGGAATGCTTTATTTTCTCGACCTTAAATATATGATACCCCACCCTGCTCTTTACAGGTCTCGAAAACTCACCCTCGCCCAGCTCGAATATCACCTCATCCAGCTCCTCGAGCATCTCGCCCCTGCCAATATAACCCATGTCCCCACCCTGCTCTTTATTTGGCCCCTGCGAATACTTTTTTGCAAGCGCGGCAAAGTCCTGGCCATCCTCTAGCTTGTCGTAAATATCCTGCTCCTCTACCTTTGCCAGCTCAAAACCCACGTCATCCACTGCCTTTACAAGGATATGCCCTACCTTGTATTTTTCATCCTGTTTAAATTCTTCCCTGCGCTTTTCATAATACTCAGCTATCTCTGACGGCAGCACGCTGACCTTTGATTTTATTTCAAAATTAATGATCTTTTTCATCATTATCTGGTCCCTGTACCTGGCCTTTAGATCAGACACTGTAATACCCTGCATCTCCATGGTCTCCTGGAACGCCTCTTCAGAAGGAAACCCGCTTTTGATTAATTCAAGCTTTGCGTCCACGTCATCTTCTGAGACCTTTACGCCCAGCTCCTTGGCGCGGCTCAATATGAGTTTGTCCTCTATCATGCGCTTCAGTATATCCTTTTTCGCCTTTTCCATTTGCTCCAAAAGCTCGTCGCCTTTGTACGCCTGCACCTGCTGCGCGTAGAGCACTGCCAACAGCTGGTCCACATCCTGCTGTGTTATGATCTCGCTGTTCACAACAGCAACAACCTTGTTGACCACCTGAGCGTGTACGCATACAGCATGACCAATCAAAACCACTAAAATCACTAACGCCTTAACAATATTCATACCCATAACCCCTAAATCCCTTATTTGACAAATCCGACACGCCCCGTTCCAAATTCTTAAATATTAACAAATAGTTTATCAGAATTGTACGCAATCAGCTACAAACAATAAATCGAGTATCGATTAGAATTTGGAACGGGGCACGTTCATTTTGTCAAGTTAACGCCCTTCGGGCGGACTTTTTTTAGGATTATATACTAATGTTCCACCGCATGGGCACTCTAACTTCGGCATCTCTCCTTGTTTATA
>JAHIPS010000124.1 GCA_018902915.1 Candidatus Omnitrophota bacterium
TCATTTTTACCTGTTAGCTTATCATTGAGCGCGCCGTTATTTGTAGCGTTTATATCCCTCTGGCTTGTTTACTATCACCGGGATCAGATCATGCGATGGTCTGTCTGGGACAAGGCGCCTCCGATTGTCAAAAAGACATTAGCGCTTATTCTCTATCCTTCAAAATCCTTACGGACACTAAATGCCTACCTATTGCGTAAAAAAATCATATCAATCTTTAATGAGTTTAATAGTGGCATAGACCTCAGATTAGAAGACTGCGATATCGAGAGGATATACGACGGTTATATTAACCTTACCTATTGCATCATTGTTAGAAAGACAGGCCAGAAGTTTATTATCCAGAGATTAAATAGAATCTTTAATATCAAGGCCATAGATAATAATCTCCAGCTATTAGAAGTCGCTCAGGAAAAGGCCAAAGGTGTTTTGCCGGAATACTGGCAAAAGGCAGCTTATTTAAATCTTAGAGGCACGTCTAGGAGCAAGATATATTATGATCGACAGGGAAAGGCCTGGAGAGTGATGAATTTTATCTCTGGCGAGATCTTTAACAGTTTTGGCGATATTTCTGAAGAAGACCGTGAAGATGCTGCTAGATCCTTAGGCGAGGCAATCGCCATATTTGGCAGGATGCTTGACAGCATAGATGTGGATTTATGGAAAAAGCCGCTGCCGAACTACCATAATGCTGGTTACCACAAAGCCTACCTCGATTCCATTATTGAGGGTAAGGAAAGAACCTTGAGTTTAAGTCGGGATCTTAGTCATACGGTAAAGATCCTGCCGCAGATAAGAAAAAAGTATTCGGACAGGATAGATGGCTTGTTAAAAGACATTGAAGATAGAAACAGTTTGGTAACATGTTTGGATGACCTTGATCTGGTAGTTACGCATGCTGATACCAAGATCAATAACGCTGTTTTTATAAGAGACGAAAGAGGCAGATTGAGGTGTGCATCCCTGATCGATTTAGACACCCTGCAGGTAGGCAATGAACTTGATGATTTAGGCGATGCCCTGCGTTCTTCTGGCAATCCAGCAGGAGAAGAGCCTGAAGATATAAATGATGTCAGGATAGATAGGCTGGTAGTTGAAAGAATCATAGAGGGTTTTCTAGCAAAGGTAGAAGAGTTTAATGGAAGCCAGAAGGCCAAGTCGTTAAGGCCATATGCCCTTGATGCCTTTAAACAGTATCTTTATATCCAATCTATAAGATTTTTTGCAGATGCGCTTGTGGGTAATAAATACTTTAAGTTAAAATCCGGACAGCCGGAAGATTGGAATCTATACAGGGCAGAGGTCCAGATGAGGGCATTGAAGGAACTGGAAAAGATAGGACATAGAACGCCTCGAGAAGATTTATACGAGTTGACAAGGCGTGGTGGTGTAGTCTTATATGATCCGGATGGGATAAAGGCAGAAAAAGTAAACCAGCATCCTTTGCCTTCTGATTCGCGCATCTTGGTTATAGAGACAAAAGATGGACAGCATATTCCTTATGCAAAGAATATTGCTACTGCATTAAAAGATAAACGCTTAAGAAATAATATCAAGACGATAACTAAGGCCGGTGGTCCTGATATATATGAAGAGCTTATGAACTTTAGACCTCATATGATCATTGCCCCTTACGCCGCTACTCTTTTAGATGACCAGCCCCTCGAAAGGGTTTTAGAAGACTATGTCCGTGCATCTTCAGAAGAGTTAGGTGTCTTTTATTATGAGCATTTTCTTGAAAGGCCAAGAGAGAATTATTTCCATCCATTTTCTGAAGAAGAGCAGGAAAAGGCGCTTTATGCTTTAGGAGCACATAAGACGCAGATACGTCGCACTGATTTTATTGAAGTAGCCAGAAATTTTTATAAATATTCAATAGAATCAGCCAGATATTTTGGATGGGATTTTCCTGAAGATAAAGTAGGGGCCAATCCTTTTATCTTGGCCAGGATTGCCAATGGAGAAATGCAGCCCCTCCGTTTCAAACATCTTGAATTACCACCTTGTGATGAGGCCTATGTTGTCTCGCCGCATCCTGATGATACAGAGATTGCCGCTGCAGGTTTGGTTCGATATTTTTTGGGCAAGGGTATAAGTGTTCACAATATAGTAATGAATCTTGATAAATGGGGGGTTGTCCTTACAGAAGAAGAGAAGAGGGAATTACTTGATAGGTATGGGTCCGAAGGTGAGGAGAGAAGAGCCGAATTGCGTAGGCCTGAGGTATTTCTTGCTGCCAAGCGCTCAGGAGAGGGTCTGAAAAAGGAGATTTCTGTTGATATTCTGAATTTAGAGATATCCGGACAGAATCCGGGCAAGGCAAATGAGAATATAAATGACCCGCAATTTAAAGAGGACATAGAAAAGGTAAGAGATTATGTTAAGAAAATTTATTCTGATTCCAAATCTAAAAAAGTTTCCTTTGTAATCCCATTTATAGAAGACAGCCATCCTCATCATCGCATAGCTAATAAAATATTCTTAAAGATCTTAAAAGAAGTCAGCAAAGAAAAAGGGATCGAATTTAGCGTTTTGTTCTATCTTGCATCATGGGCAGGGGATTTCAATGTTTATTTCAATAGCAAAAACTATGCCTATGATGATCTAGAGAAGTTTCCTGACAATCTACAGTTACAGAAGGAGATAGAGATTGCAGGGTTATTTAAGAAAGGCCTTTCGGATTTAGTCGGAGAGCTTACAGGAGGATTCGGCACAAAGTCTTCTACCCCTGAAGAATTAGGCGGGGACTCTGCAGAGAGATTCAGATACAAGCATTATAAGCCAGATTCTTCTCTTGCCTCCAATGCTTCTTTGACAGGAGACGTTACAAGCACCGATAAAAGATATTCACCACTAAGAAATATGCGCATTAAAGATCTATCCAGAAAGATTGCCGGCCATTTAACATCAGATTGTCACATAGATGATGAAGATATGAATACGCTGGAACCCATGCTCTGGGATGTTACCCCTGAGGCAATAGAAGAGAGCTATGAGGCAAGGGCCATACTCATACATCCGTCACAGGAGACCCGCGTTGCCTTACTGGATGATCTGGAAAGATTAGCGCTTACCAAAAAAGAGATAGATGAGATAACAGAAACTCTGATCTCAAAGAATCTAAAAACAAAGATTTTTGTACCTGGATTTACAGAGCCCGCAGAGGTGGATATCTCCGATGTTGTCGAGATGTATGTGCGTTACTTAAATCCCAAAGGAAGGCTGGATAAGCGTCTGGTGCAGGCTGTTGATGACCGCATACCCAAGGAGATGAGAGGGCCTATAAAGGTAAAGCTTAGAGCCGCGACATGGGATGAAGAGAGGGTCGGATTTGTTGTTAAATTGCTTAAACATAGGCCTGTAGAGTCACCTCAATTCATAGAGGCATTTGACTGGTTGATTAGTGAGTTCCGGAGTAAAGGCATAGAGAAGAAAGAGGTGCGAAGATTTTTAGAAGACAAGAAGGCATTATGCAATAAGAAACTGGATGCAATAGAAATGATGGAGAATGTGCTCGACGATCGCAGTTTGATGCCAGAGCAGAAGGTAGGGCAGGCCTTGGGACCAGGCGTGGCATATAGCAGAGAAAAGATAGATTCAGAATTGAGCATCATAGAGTACTTTTTAAGGCTATTTTTACCTGAGAAGATGGCGCTTAGTTTAGGGGCCCTGGAGGGCATGGCAGGACAGGTCGTTCTTTCAAAGTCAGGAAGAAGCTTTGAACTGGAGTTTTCTAGTGAGCCAAAAGAGCTGGTTAATGAAAAGGTCTACCATAGAAAAATTACCGTATATGATGGAAAGGGTCTTTATGAAAGGGATATGCTGCCAGAAGAGATCGATGGACACAAAGAGTTAATCCTCTCAGAGGTTAAGGCTACATGGCTTCCAGGCACATGCGCCTTTTTCTTAAAGGATAGAGAGACAGGGGAAAGACTTAAAAGCGTATACTGGTTAGGGCATGTAGATAAAGATGGCAATGTGTGGATCGACTTTGTTAATTTTATGAAGTCGGGAGAGAACGGCCTTTTTTCAGCTATTAGTTTGCTTATGAGCGAAGGGCTTGAAAAAGTGTCTCCTGATATCGAGGTTAAATTATACATTGAGGAAATCAATTCGCTCATCCATTTAGCCAGGGGTTTTATTGATTCCCAGCTGGATCCCGCAGATGAGGCGTGCATAGAAGCCCTGGATACGCTCCGTCGTGATATGCCGGCCTATGAAGATCTCAGAGGTAATCAGGTCAGCATTGGCTTTGGAGAAAGAAGAGAGGAGATTATCGAAGAACTGGTAAAGAATTTACATACACTTCTACATAAGTACGTTCTGTCGCAGGATGTGCTTCGAGGCACATTGTGGGGCAGGATTCTCTATGAGAAGATGGGCCTGTCAGATATCAGGCTGATCCCGGAAACCCATGAATCCGGGATAAAGAGATTATTGTTGATAGGCAGCAGAAGGCTAAAAATAGAGCGTATACTTGAAAAAAAGATTACAAAGAAAGAAGGACTGAACTATCTAAATAAAATAGTCGAAGAAAGCGCGAGGCCTGTAATCCTGGTTATTTACGGAGATAGCACATCTGGTAAAACGCCTCTGGCAGTACAGTTGAGATACGGGGCGCTAGGCATAGAGCGCGAAGACATAATAGTGATCCCCGGAGATCATAGAAGCGGGATTATCGATTTCCATAAAGAGCTTAAAGAGAGGATATTGGAAGGCCTACGCCAGAATATAAAACTCATAATCTATGAAGGCGTGGACAGTATTCTCAACTTTGAAAAGATAAAATCAGATTTATCCGGATGCAGGGTCGTAGAGATTAAAGCGCGAGGCGTAGAAGGCCGGACACGGGTTATATCTATAGATAAGATATCCGATATCGGGACCTCTTATAATTGGAAAAAACGTTTCATGAATTGGATCAAGGGTTTGCCCGATAGGGTTAGGCTGACCAGGGCATTGGTTAAATGTTGTTCGCCTGGCAAGAAGATTTCTTCCTATATGCGCAGATATGCAGCTATATTCTTGGGCGAAAGAGGGAATAAAAAGGCAGTCGATATACAGTTAAGGGCGCTAAAAGACAGCAGTCTCAGAAGGATTGCATTGGAGAATTTAGCCATTATTGCCAACAGAAAACCAGGCAATAAGACATTAAATAAAGCGGTTAAGCCATTACTGAAGATGCTGTCCCTTCAGGAGGAGCATTCATCTGTTACATTGGCAGCATTGATTCTAGGAAGGATCGCTGAAGACAACAAGCGTTTCTCTGACAAGATTATGAAGGCCCTGTTAAGAACATCGCCTGGTAATAACTGGCTTGCTCAAATGTCTATCATGGAAGAGTTGGCCAGGCTGGGTTACAGAAGGGATGATGCAAGGCCAGGTTTATCTTTGAATGCATCTAAGGAAATTCTTTTAGCGATAAAAGACAGCGTTAATCAGATAAATAGCAGCCTGGGGAAAGGCGCGATAAGCGAGATTTTAATCGATAAGGGGTCTTTATTGGCGAACAAGATGGCCATAAGGGGCTCCTACAGCAACTTAAAGTCCTTGATCTTGGTTTATGATGGAATACCAGAAGATGGGTTGGCAGAGATCAAACAGATCTTGAGACAGAAATTAGAAGGTTCGGCAATAAGTTTTAGTTTTCTTGATGAGGCAGCTTGGTACACTAAAGAGAAGTTCGAGCCCATGTCTTTTTTCCTAAGTAGCGTTGTCCCGATTTATAGAGATGGAGAATTAATAGAAATAGATGTTGTTAAAGATGAAGGCGAGGGCCACAAGACAAGAAGGAAGCTGTTTGAATTATGGGACAGGGAAGGACTGAGTATTAAAGAAAAGGAGATCTTGAAGCGTATAAACTGGGCACTGGCAGTAGAAGGCATATTTGGAGTGTATGCGGATCTGCCGATCACCGAAGAAGAAAGAGAGACTATAAATCTTTTAGAACAGAAAGGACTGATCGAGCTTAATGACCAGGGGACGCAATTAACGATAGAATGGTTCAGCGAAGATCTGGAATATTTAGGGATAAAATTGGTAGACAAAGAGAGAAAGATCTTGAAGCGTAAGGCGTTTTTGAGAAGCGTCTGGGCAAAGGCACCTCCGATAAGTTTGAAAAACCGTGAAGAAGTCACGGGAGAGGTCTTAAGGCAGGTCAAAAGCGGCAGAAAGGTCTTGTTAGAGTGCAATTACGAAGATGCCAAGCTGATTTATTATTATATATTGAGAAATGTCGAAAACCCAACCGCAGTATCCAAAAAGATCTATTTCCAGCCAGACGGATCCCTTAAGGAACTCCATCCCAGGATAAACAAAGGTATATTCCAGCGACAAACATTCAGGTTTTCAAAGCTCGCCTTTAGAAAGGTAGTCACCATTGAAGGAGAGAAGTACTATATAGAACAGGCATCGATATCGGATGAGTCTGATGTAGAAAGGCTCTTAGAGATAAATAATGATGAGCGCTGCTGGGAGAAATCTTGCCAGGCAACAGAAGATGTTATGAGAAGCAGGCTCAAGAATAATCCTTTTGGCAATTTGCTTGTAAGAGATGAGAAAGGCAGGATCATATCGTCTATTTTTACTGTCCAGAATAATCTTACGGATGAAGAGATAGAGAATCTGATTAAAGAAAAAAAGATTACCTGGGATAGTTTAACAGGCAAAGGTTCTCTGGATGGCGCACATGATCTTAAGGGTAAGAGGGCGTTTGCCTATGAAGTCAGTACAGATCCTGAATATTGGAGCTCGGGAATCGGCGGGCATATTATATCTGCATTAGGAGAATACCTGCCTACTCTGGGCGTGAGAAAGTTAAATACCGCAACGACCTTAAATCATTATACTCAGATTATAATAGAGGTCGCCTTTAAAAGAGATCATAAGGATTCCGTTGAGCAGCATATGAGGAGAAGACACAAGATAAAGAAGATATTCAGATGGCTTGTGCGCAAAAAGACAGACGAATTCAAGTTTACTGAAGAAGACGCTAAAATTGCCTTTGAAGCATATCTTGATAAATGGATTAATAGATACGAAAAGGCCTGCCAGAAAAAGGGCTATATAGATATTGCTGATTTTATGCAAGTAAGTGCAGGGGATATAGCTGACTTTTATGGAAAGGATCCCAAAAAGGTAAAACCTAGCGCTATAGAGGAGTATGCTGTATCTGAAATTTCAAGAAAAGGCAAAATCGTTCCTCTTGATGTAACAATTGGATTCCACCAGAGAGAAGACGAGATAAAACCCGGGGCAAGGCTGCGCTGGTTTGTTCCCGGCGGTAGGGCATACGCCACTAAATCCGGCGGGAACATGCTGATCTTTGAGTATATGCTCAAAATACCCAGAGGCATGATTTTAAAAGACATCTGGCCGAAACTTTCAGACCTTGTAACAAAGCTCCGCTCCTTTGCCTTCCTGCCGTTTGGTATGATGGTTATAGTGCCTGCTCGAAAAAAAGAACCTGATAGCTATCGAGAAGAAAAAGAAAGAATAGTAAAAGATAATAAAGGCTTCTATAGATTTAACAGACGGATAGCAGAAAGATTAATAGAAGCAGGAGATTTTACAGAATTACGTAAGATAGTGAATGATTTGGGATGGAAGGCATTTCAACAAGCATGGGATGAGGACAAGAGAAATAATACCGCGCGGATAGTACGAGATATTGCAAGCTTTTTTAATAAGGCTCGATTTGAAGAGGTCGAGGACGTACGAATAAAAGAGTTCGGGGGTCAATCTTACGGTAATATTGTAGATGATAAAGAATTATTTCAGCAATTTCAGGAGAGAATAGGTCCTCTTGGTTGGAGATTGAAGAAGATACGTTCCGGATATTCATTGCAGCCATTGGAACATGAAGGATTGGACAGACAGATAAAAATATTTCTTAAAAGGCGGCAAGGGATTATTAAATTAGAACTATTTTTCTTGATCGCGGCCGCGTTTTTTATCCCCCTAATCGGCTATTTTATAGTAAAAGATCCCTCAATCCTGCATCATCCTGTTAACCTGGCAATCTGGCCGGCTGTTTTTGGCATAGCGAAGCTCTCCTCGTATAAAGGACAAAAAGAGAAATATACGAGTAGGGAAATGGGGATCAATCTTGTTGAGCAGATGCTGGATAGCGACACCTCTGAAGAAAGATTTATAGAAATGTTTTCAGATCTAGACAAACTTTCAAGAAAAAAAATAAGGATTGTCCTGGCTTATCTTAAAAGGCACAGAACCCAGATTTCTTATTCAGAACGTAAAAAAAGAGCCAGGGCCAGTATTATTAATGCCTATCTAAGGGTTTCAAGGGACATAGAAGGAAGGGTTTCAGAGGAAGATGTCGAGGCTCTAACCTGGGCCCTTCCAAATCCTGAGGTTACAGTGAAGCTCTTTTTCATTGCCTGTCTATCCGAAGATAAAGGTCTAGTCAGAACCGTTGTGCAGTCTTTGGTGGATGCCATGAA
>JAHIPS010000125.1 GCA_018902915.1 Candidatus Omnitrophota bacterium
TGAAAATTAAAAAATATATTATTACTCTCATTGTAAAAATTTTAGCGTTTATACTATTATAATGAACTGGTTAACGGCAATGGTTGCAGTGAATTGTCTCTACAATCTCTTATAATTTCTGGAAGCATTTTAACAGTTGCCCAGCGTCTTTTTACCAGTGTGTTTTCAGAGCCATCGTGCAATAAAACTATATCCCCGTCGTTTTTTGGCTGTTGTAAATATTTCTTTTTAATAATAAATTGATTGCCCAGCCAATCCATGGTCGAAAAAGACCAGCCTATATACAAGTGCCCAAATTCTTTAGCCTGACGCTTAAGAAATCCAGAAGAAATATCCCAAAAGGCTAAAGGTGGCCTGAATAAAATAGGACGTTCACCTATAATATTCTCTATAACCCTGTCAGTCTTTACAATTTCTTTTTTTATAAACCTCCTTTTTCTAGCTTTCAATAATGGACTCCCAGGATGACTATATGTGTGATTACCGATATCATGGCCTTCCCTGTGTATACGCTTAACTATTTTGGGGCATCTTTCGGCATTTTTCCCAACAACGAAAAAAGTTGCCTTTACGCCAAATTCATCAAGAATATCCAATATTTTTGGCGTATAAATTTCATTGGGGCCATCATCGAACGTTAAATATATACTTTTTTCCTGTCCCCTTTTTATTACTTTTTTATTAATCTTATTAATAATCATAGTCTATATCTTAAGAACCGGGATCTCTTACATATTCCATATAGTATAAAGGGCTTTTATTAAGCCACTGTTCCCATGTGGGAACGCGCTTACAATCATGTAACCTAAATCCGTATTTCTCGAAAAAATTGAATCTGTCCTCTTGGCGCAAGGCCTTAAACCGTATACCTGCTTTTTTTGGCTCAATATACTCAAGAAATTTTTCGACTAGCTCACTGCCTATTTTCTTTCCTCTGTAATTTACTTTTACATTTTGATGTATGTGAACACGATATTTCTTCGGACAAACTTTTTTCATGCTAGTCTCTCCGCGCAAAAAACATAGGATATTATATTTTATTAGCTTTAGCGTCTTAATATTCCATATTTTGCCGCGTAAGAATGCTTTTAGAAGTGCCTTAGGGATGATATTTCCTATCATATATAAAGTATATCTTTTCTCATTCATTCCAGCAGAAAGGTAACCAACGATATTTCCATCATATTCGGCCACCCAGGTATGCTCCGGCTCGTAGAGTAAATAATATCCCATTATAAAATCTGCCAATAACTCTCTATCCGGGAAAAAATATTCGCAAGACTCACCAAAATAAGCGGTGTCTGCGGCAAGATCTCTCAGGGCCGGAATATCGCGTATTTCACATTTTCGAATCAAGACCTCTTTATTCATATCATAAAAAAATGACGCTAAAAAATCTTACAAATTATAATAATATTCTATTCTTTTGGAATAAAATTAGAATGGGTTTCAAAAAACCCTTTTGATGTTTTCAGTTTAACATAAATACAGGAAATGTCAAATTTGTCCAACCAAATTAGAGTTTCACATTTACGTTTATCTCAAAACCTCTCTCTTTGCAAAGAGAGAGGTTTATTAGATTATCAGCCAATATTTGCGATATTCCATTTAACGGCTGGTAATTTAGTCGCTAAAATAGCCAAATATAGGCCCTCTAAAAGCCCATAAAAAGACCGCCCATCCATCACCTAAAACGACACCTATAAAACAGGTGTCTTGCCTATAATGGCCATTATAGGCATTTACCCCTAAAAAGCAGGGGTCGGTGATTACTGGGCTTATCACCTTTTACATAATATCATTATGTAAACTACCTCTACTATTTATTAGGGCTAAGCGGCACAGAACGAAAAAGAGGTAAAATCGATTTGGGGCTACTCATTTCGTCATGTGCAGCCCTAAACATAGGAGAGGTAGACGGTGATATCTTTTTACTCGGCCGACTTTCAGTCGGAAGGAATAAATACTATTAGCGATAATCCTTAGGGTCAACACAAGCATCGTAAGTCTTTCTATCTATCCTAATCCAGTCCGTCTTATTGACTCCCCTTTTATTATCATAAGTAGGGCTTACAAGAAAAGCCGAAGCTATTTTAATCCATCTATTCTGTTCAGCAGCTATCAATCTAATCTCTTCGGCTACTTCGCTTAAATCTTGATCCTGGCTGATAATAAGGGCTACATCATAGGCTTTTGTGTGTGCAAGCCGAATGACATCAAGCGCTATGCGGACATCAGTGCCTTTCTCATGGCCCACAAGAGAAGTATGAATCTTGCTGCAAGACGGACATTTAAACGTTTGGTTATGATATCTTAATGGCCGAGAAAAAATCTTAATCCCTAATCGGCCCATATAGCTTAATTTCTTGCTCCAAAAGCTATGCCAGGAACTATTATCGTGCAAATCGGGCACACCTGTGTAAAAATATATTTCGTTTAAATTCCAGCCGCGACTCGAACATATCTTTTGAGATAGCAATTTAACATCATAATTAGGGTAATTGTATCCAAAGGCTTCTTTTGCGGCGTAAAATAAGTTCTGCCCATCAATAAAAACAAACGCCTTTTTTTCTTTTGGTTCTACGAGCGCCATTATTCTCCTATAAAAAAATAACCCCGCCTGAGCCCTTGCGGGAAGTCAAACGGGGAGCAGATATTATTTTGACATCTATTATTCTATCTAAAATCTCGGCTATGTCAAGCTTTTTTCTTCCATTATAAATATACCATATTTTCATAGCTATTTCAAGGCCTGCGTCATTTTCTTCTCTGGTGTCCAATAGGTGTCCACGCACAGCCCATAACCAGCCTTTTCAGGCCTGCTCCAGCCTGCTCAAAAATTATCCTAACCTATTGTCAATTCTTGTAGTTGCAATAATATCAACGAGTTACGAAAAATGCCCTATTCGGTTTATGAGTCAGGTGCTCTAACCAGACTGAGCTATGGGCCCCGTCCCAAATCCTCAATCTCTCCCTCAATACTGATAAAGGATTTGGGACGGGGCACGCCCGTGAATTAATAATTATATCATCACCCATGCACTATTACAAGAGGAAATTCAACCTCTTGACAGTGATGGTGTACTCGCCGCTGTCGGTTACATCAACAACAATATAATGATAAAAGCCGCCGTCTTCAGGAGAGGCGTGAGGACGCGCGCCTGCGCCGCCTGTAATAATCTGGCTTACCCCGTCGTGCACAGAGTTATTATATAAATGTTCGTGTCCGCAAAAATAGGCGTCCACGCCATGCCCCTTGAATATATCCCACAACTCATCTCTCTCGGAAGGATACTTATCCAGAGAATCTCCTATATGATACTTGTACGGAAAGGCTGGCTCGTGGCCAAAAACAAAAATAACATCTTTCTTGTTCTCCCCGAGATCTTTTTTGAGCCACTCCATCTGCTCTTGCCCGAGCCTATGAAAATCCTTATACCTGTCAGTATCCAATATTACAAAATGCGCGTTATCATGATCAAAAGAGTAAGTTAATTCTCCAAATAAAGATCTTAGTATATCTTCGGAAGTCTCTGAAGTTACTTCATGATTACCCACAGCAATATGCACAGGGATACTGTATTTTTCAACAATCTTCTTCCACCTGACCAATCTGTCTCGATGCTCATCGCTATGCTTGGTCCCTGTTATCAGATCCCCGACAAACACAATGAACTCAGGCTCCTCAGATTTTACCTGTTCTAAAAGCGGCTCGAGCACCTCTGTATTTATCCCATCGTCCCTGCCCCTGCTGTCCCCCATAACAACAAACCTGAAATCCGCAAGACACGGCGCTGCCATTAAAATAATAAACAAAAAAAGGGCCAGACTTAAAAATCTGGCCCTGCTGATCACTGTCCACTGACCATTGTTCACTGACCTGACTCTCCCTTATCGTTAAAACTCATGGACCAATGACACTGAAAATCCCTTCTCGTCAAAAAACCTGGCCTGTAAATCAACTGACAGGCTTTCCACTGGTACAATAGAACATCCTGCAAAGACACCGACATTATCCCCACTATTCACAGTCCCTAAATCATAAACAACGCCATCAAGCGTAACGCTTCCAGTAAGATCCACATCCGAATATTTCACGCCGAAATAAGGCATTAGATATCCTAATTTTTTACCAACGCTCAAGGCAGCCTGCCATTCTTCCCACCCTGCCTTAGTCTTGGCCTCTGTCAATTGATCATTGCTGTAACCAAGACCCTCCAGCGTAATCATATCATAATCCATATCCTCGATTGTCCTGTATTTAACATCTCCGAAAAATTTAATCCCAAATCTCTCCCACTCGTAAATAAGTGCGCTTAGGCCTACGCCCCATGTAAATGCCTCTTCCATTTCATATTTAATATCAGCTCCTGATACCATTGAGGTATATTGCACATCTCTTACCTGCCCTAAAAGAGCATAGATATCTACCATGTCCACGGAAACACCTATCTTACCTGTATAAAACATGGCCTCTACCTCAGTGTCTACCCTGTCCAGATCCAGCTCGTCAACATAATCAACATCGCCTCCCATTAAAAATGCGATATCAAGATCTTCAAAGATATAATCCGCGCCCTTCATCTCCTTTGCCTTTACAGGCACATCCACTGGCGCCGCACTCGCACCTACAGCAAAAATGCAGACAAGAGCAATAATCAAACCAAACCTTTTCATGCGCTCCTCCTTTTTCTTGTTAATATTACTTATGGATATAATACTACTTTGCAAAAATACATACAAGTATAAAATAAAAAAAGGGCCAGACTTAAGAGTCTGGCCCTGCTGATCATTGTCCACTGACCACTAACTTACATCTCCTGACTAAACGCCATTTCCAGGAAATTCTTGAGACGCCTGCTCCTGATAGGATGCCTCAGTTTCCTTAATGCCTTTGCCTCTATCTGACGCACTCTTTCCCTCGTGACATTGAAGATGCTGCCGACTTCCTCGAGTGTCCTTGGATAGCCGTCGCCTATTCCGAATCTCAACCTCAAGACACGCTTTTCTCTTTCTGTAAGCGTGTTTAAGATCTTGTCCATCTCTTCCTTTAACATTGCGTACGCAGTGGCATTCGCAGGCGAAACCGCTTTCTTATCCTCGATAAAATCACCAAAGCTTGTGTCACCCTCGTCGCCTATTGGCGTCTGCAGCGAAATCGGCTCCTGCGCGATCTTCAGGATGCTCCTAACCTTCTCAACACTCATCCTCATCTCAGACGCGATCTCTTCTGCTGCCGGCTCCCTGCCATTTTCCTGTACAAGGATCCTCGAGGTCCTGATGAGCTTGTTGATCGTCTCTGTCATGTGCACAGGTATTCTGATGGTCCTTGCCTGGTCAGCGATCGAGCGAGTCACAGCCTGCCTGATCCACCATGTCGCGTACGTGGAAAACTTGTAGCCGCGCCTGTATTCGAATTTCTCGACCGCCTTCATAAGGCCGATATTTCCTTCCTGGATCAGATCAAGGAAAGAAAGCCCCCTGTTCGTGTATTTCTTCGCAATGCTCACGACAAGCCTGAGATTGGCCTCGACCATGGCCTTCTTGACCCTGTTAAACTTCAGGGCCTTTTTCCTGATATAGCCAAAGTCCTTCTTTATATCCTCCTGCTTCTTGCCGAATCTCGCCTCTATGCTTTTCTTTTTCTTTTCAAAGCTGCTTATGCCGCCCCTTATTCTGCGCTTTCTCATCCTCTGAATTTCCCTGTCAATAGAGTCCGTCTCACTTATTGCAGCGTGTATCCTTTTTGCAAAATCCTCTATTACAGACGTGCAGAAGCGGAACTCCAGGCACAGTTCCATTATGTTCTGGCCTTTTCTCGCAGACTTTATCTTCTTGCTCAATCTCTCTATCTTCTTTAAGATATCCTCTTCCTTTTTCATGCCAGGGTCTTCCTTCATTACCTCCTCTACACCAAACTCCTTTACCAGTATGTTGTTCGCGAGAGAAAGCACGGGCTCCTTGATAAAAGGAGAGCTCAGGACCGCCCTTTTATATTCCTCTTCCGCCTTTTCTATTTCCTTGGCTAGTCGTATCTCCTCTTCCCTTGAAAGAAGCGGTATCTGGCCCATCTGCCTGAGATACATCTTTACAGGGTCTTCTACACCAGCAGTAACGATTTCTGACGCGGATTTTTGCTTCTGTTTATCAATGCTGGTCTTTCGCTTGCCATTACCGCCGCTTTTCTGGTTAGCCTTGAATATCTCTTCAGAATCCGCTATCTGTATCTTCTCGCCATCAAGGGCCTGAAAGACCTTTTCTATCTGCCCTGCAGAGATAATATCCTCGGGCAGAGAATCATTTATCTCCTCATAAGTGAGAAAGCCCTTTTTCTTACCCAGCGCCAATAGCTTGTCAAAGTTATCATTGGCGTTCTTCCTTGTCTTTCTGGCCATTTTTTTCTTTTCCATGATCTAAACTCCTCCTTTTATCAGCTTATTAAATTCTTCCAAGAGTCCTCTTGCCTCGTCCTCGTAACCATTTTTCTGCGCCACCACTAATCTATTCTGTATATCCTTTAATCTCGAATCCCTCTGATTCTTTTTAATCACCTTTATGCAATCTGATACATTGCGCTCCTTGTCCTTTATCATGATATCCTCGTTTACAATAAAAGAAATCACATGAGGTGCGACCCTGCCTTCTAAATAATTGATCAATTTCCCCGCGTCAATAAAACTATCTTTTGTGTCCATTCCAAAAAGAGTTTCCACTAAATGCCTTATATCGGGATTTTTAAAATCAAAAGGCTGCAGGTTATCCTTAACTGTATTCACCACGCCCGCATCCTCTATCATCAGTTTTACCAGTATCTTTTCCGCAGGGGGTATGTCGATCTTCCTTACCACACCTTGAGCCTGGAGCATTGAGCCTGGAGCCTTAACGTTCCTCTTTGTCTTTTTCAGCTCATCCCATATCGCCTCTTCCTTTACGCCAAGCTCCTGGGCCAATTCCTTTATATACCCTGCCTTTATTACAGCGTTTCTCACTTTAGAAATCGTGACCAGCATCTCCTTGGCGATCTCAGCCATGGCCTCGCTATCGCTCTCAGGAAATTTCTCTCTCAATATAGCAAGCTTATACACAAACAAGCCTTTGGATTTTTTTATCAAATCGCCAAAACAACGAGGTCCGAATTTACGGATATAGCTGTCAGGGTCATGGCCTTTATCCAGCGTCGCTACCTTTACATTCATGCCTTCTTCTAAAAGCATCTCCAGGCCCCTTAATGTCGCCATCTGGCCTGCCTGGTCAGCGTCATATACCATTACGACATTGTGCGTGTATCTTTTTAGCGCCCTTATCTGTTCCTGTGTCAGGGCAGTGCCTAAAGAAGAGATCGCGTTGGTTATGCCGTATTGGTGGCAGCTTATTACATCCAGGTAACCCTCTGTAATTATCGCAAAACCTTTTTCCCTGATAAATGTCTTTGCAAAATTAAGGCTATAAAGGTGGTGGCCTTTTTTATACACCATGGTCTCCGGGGAATTTATATACTTTGGCAGCGAATCATCCAAAACCCTTGCGCCAAAACCCAGGACCCTGCCCCTGACATCGCATATCGGAAATATAAGTCTATCCCTGAAAAGATCGTAATGGGAGGCGTCCTTTCCTTTTTGAATCAGGCCTGCCTTTAATACCGCGTCTATATTAATGCCTCTTTTTGATAAGTACTCTGACAAAGACCTCCACGAGGAATCAGCATAGCCGATCCTGAATTTTTTCACTATATCCTTTTCAAGGCCTCTTTTTTCAATGTAACGCCGCGCGCTCGAAGAATCGCCGGATTTTTCTAAAGTATTGCTGTAATAATTTGCCGCAATGTCATTTATGCTGTGGATAATTCCTATGATCGAATCGCTGTCGGTATTCTCTCTCTTGTATTCAGGGAGCTTCACGCCGGTTTTTTTAGCCAGCATCTTCACCGCTTCGATAAAATCCATTTTTTCGTATTCTTTTATAAAATTAAACACGTTGCCGCCTGAGTTACAGCCAAAGCAATGATATATCTGCTTGTCAGGACTCACTATAAAAGACGGCGTCTTCTCATGGTGAAAAGGACAGTTTGTCTTAAAATTCCTGCCAGCAGGCTTTAGCGGGATATAGCTGGAGATCACCTCCACTATATCGCACCGGTCCTGTATCTCGTTCAGTATATGTTCTGGTATCTTACCCATATTCTCCCTTATTTTCTCTTAAACCTTCGAAATCCCGAACAGGTCAATATCTTGAACTTGCCCCTGCTCTCCAATTCATCCAGCATGATGTTGAGCCCGACATTGTCACTCGCGATATGACCTGCGATAATCACATTCATGTGCTCTGCCTGCGCCTTCTTAAAATGCTCCTCGCCCAGATGCATACAGATCAATGTAGACACGCCGGATTGCGAAAGCTTGGCAAATATATCCTTTGAACCCTCTGTGCCGCCTGTCATGTCCACAAAGACCTTGCCTGCCTTGCTTGACGAAGCGCCCCTTATAATCTTGGCCTGACAATTCTGGCGTCCTGATTCCTTGTATTCCGGAATCCCGTTAAGGATATCCAGTATATCGTCGAGCGTTTCCGGCTTTTTCTTATCGATCAATTTCTGCAAATAAGAGGCAACGCAATTATCTGCTGGCGTGTGGCACGTCATAAATGGTATATTCAAAATCCTTGCCGCGTCCACAGACCTCATGTGATTTGCCGGCAGCACCTTTCTCTCGACTTCTTTTATCCTCTCATGCATCAAGGACTCGGCGACATTTATAGGAACGCCCATCTTGTTCAATATATCGATCTGCATGTACATCACGTTAAAAAATCCTGCGAGCGCCGCGCCTTCAGGGTGATGACCAAAAAGCAAATCCACTCTCTCGCCCTTCTCCCTTAACCTGTCAGCAAGAACAATCTCTCCCACCTCTATGTCAACCCCCACGAGCAACGTCTTTACCTCAACATCATTTTTACCAAAAAGGATGCGCGTATCGCTATAAGGATGCACGAGCCGTTCCTTGTCATACATCTCCTTGTTACGCTTGCTCAGGGCCTCGTACTCCTTCTTTGCCCTTAAAATTTCCTTTTTTACCTTATCCTTGCCCCTTGGATCATTCTTTATTCCAAAATCCACCACAGTCTTGTAGATATCGGATAGTTTCACTGCTCCTCCATTCCCTTTGTTCAAGGCTAAGCCTTGAACATGCCCTGTTCAAGGCTTAGCCTTGAACAAAGGTTAGCTACTGTTTTACTATCTGTGCTAAAGGTGTGTCTATTTTCTCCCAGGGATAAAATCTCATGGAAGTGTTATATACAAAAGGTGCGATGCCTGAAACATACTGGCCTGAAAATGAACGTTGTTCCGCGCTTTTGGAGAGATATACAAATGGTCCGTTAACAAGCAAGATGTACACAAGGGCTATTAGTAAAAGCCCTCTTCCCATGCCCAGCAAAAGACCTATTACTCTATTGCCCGTGGAAACGTTTTCTCCTCCAAAAAAAATTTTTATAGCCATGCTGGCTATCTTGAAAAGGAAAAGTATAAATACAAATATGAATATGAACGATATTACATCTGGCTCCGGGCCAGTCCACCTGGTGTGCCTGGATATGAAACTACTTAAAGAGGTATATCCGTTAAACGAGAAAATAAACGCTGACACCAGGCCTAAAGCCCTCAAAAATTCAGACAAAAAGCCATTCCTGAAACCGATGTAACTTATTCTAATTAGTAGGGTTACGAAAATGATATCAACCCAATTGAATCTAATATGAGGCATATATTAAAACGGGGAACTAAAGTGAATGTACAAAAAGTATACCACACACTTTGTCATTTGTCAAGGTAGACTGGCAATTCTGTAGGCTGGCAATTCACAAATCGGCCTTTCAGGGAGTCAGGGCCATCTATATATACCTTTATATAGTGGCTTGTATAGCCCTGTAAATATCCATGGCTGGTCTTCTTGTCTTCCACAAGTACGCGAACCTCTCCGCCTGCGGCGGATCGCTCGATAAATTCCGCGGAGTACTTCTTTGCTATATTTAATAACCTATCCTCTTTCTCCTTCTTTGCAAGGGATGATACGCCATCTTTGTAATCACATGCCCTTGTGCCTTTGCGCCTTGAAAATGGAAATACGTGCATGCGCATGGGTCGCACAAGCTCTATAAAATCAACTGTATTCTGAAATCTCTCTTCAGTCTCGCCTGGAAATCCTACCATTATATCAGTGCTTATGGCAATATCAGGGATCGCTTTCCTTACTCTTTTGACAATATCAAGATAATCGCTTCTACTGTATGGCCTTGCCATTTTCCTTAATATATAATCATCCCCGCTCTGAAACGGTATATGCAGGTGTTTGCAAAATCTTTTTTCCTCTTGAAGCAGCAAGATCAAATCCTTTGTTATATCCTTTGGCTCTATTGAGCTCAATCGCAAACGCCAGTCGCCGTCTATCCTGCAGATTTCTTTAACTAATCTGGGAAGGCTCGCGGTTTTTGAAATATCCCTGCCGTACGCGCCAAGACAAATGCCTGTAAGCACTATCTCTTTAACGCCGCTCTCTATCAGGCGCCTGCATTCTCCTGCGACCTCTTTTAAAGGCCTGCTCTTTGACCTCCCCCTTACCACCCTTACCTTGCAATACGAACAAACATTATCGCACCCATCCTGGATCTTTACGAAGACCCTGGTGTGCCCTTTTAAACCATTAATCCCAACCTCTTCACCCTTCACCCTACCTGTCCCGAGCGAAGTCGAGGGACACCCTTCACCCTCTATTATCTGCGGAATCCTATGCTTATCCCTATTTTTAACAATAAACCTCGCGCCTATGAGTTTGGACAGATCCAGGTCTCTATCCTCTATCATGCACCCGGTTGCAACCACGCACTTGCCCTTCTTGATCGCGCTGCGGATCGCCTTTAGCGACTTTGAGTCGCTCGCAGAAGTCACTGTGCAGCTGTTGACCACAAAGATATCTGCGTCGTCAACATTCGCGGCCTCGACATACCCCTGCCTCAAAAACCCCTCGCGTATCACCTGGGCCTCGTACTGGTTGACCTTGCACCCCAATGTCTTTATACAAAACCTCTTCATTTTTTTATTAAAAATATGTCATAGTGGTTTAAATGGTTACTGTGCTCGCTATTTGAATACCTGCCGCTAAAATTATGCATCTCAGGGCCATCGCCTTTATAAGAGACATAATAAAGCTCGCCAGGGGATCCGGCCTCAACGTCTGCCTTTAGATTTAATCTCTTGTCATTAAAATCCAGGAAGATGAGCGCCCATCTTATAAATTCCTCTGGCACCCAAATATTTACTATGCCCTTGTCTTTTAAATAATCGTAGAGCCTTTTTGAATCAATAAAACCATTGCTGTTTTCAAAGAAATTACCTGTCCAGAAAACCGAGGACCTGCCCCCTGTCTGCCTGAATGCATACATGTAGTTGTAACCCACATATAAACAATTAGATGCTAACACTAGAGATACCAGCCCTACCCTGAGCCATTTCCTGATCCTTGACGTCCCTATAAATATAGCTATCAGGATCGTTGCAAACATCAATGTGGTTATAAAATACCTGAGAGAAAAGTCTCTTAAAAACATGGCATTTATTAGAAAATTTAAAAGGAATATAGATGTAAACATTGCGTCTTGCTTTTCAAACCGGGGATAATGCCTGCGCCTCCATATAAGCGCTATTAAAGAAACGATAAATAAAATAGAGGTCAGGGGGATCACCCTGAGGAGGATCTCTCCGGCCACCCGAATATAAAATATGCCTCCATCCAGCATATTCATAAGGTGAGGGACGCTACATAAAAACTTATACACAAGATTCATATTTATTGCCTGGCCCAGGCGATAATAGATCCCGTCTGTGCCAATGATCCTGGCGTTAAAGATCAAAAACATTCTCAAAAATAGAAAAGGCAGGAACGCGCTGAGAAAAACAATAAAGGGCTTATCCATCCTGCGGCCAAACTTATGACTGATAAAAAAATATACAAAATACGTGACTGGCACGAGCATGAATATCTGATGATTAAACACGCCCATGCCTAAAAATAAGGCCGCGAGCGCCATATCCAGGTTGCGGACGCGGCCCGACGACAGGCCGCGATACCAATAGTACAAACCGCATATTGCAAAAAACACGAGGCTCGTATGCGTCTCGTCGGCAAATCTCGAATAGATAAAAGACCACGGCATGGTGAGTAAGAGCAGCGCGCCGATAATACCTGTCTCGCGATTATAAGCCTGCCTGAGCAGTCTATAAACAAAATATATAGAAATAAGACTCAGGATGACTATTGGTAGTCTCAATGTAAATACATTGATGCCCATAAAATAAAACATCGGGATCCTCAGATAGCTTATAAGAGGGCCTGTGTATGCATTAAACCCGTTAAGCGTAAAAGGATCCTCGTACATCATGATATGCGTCTTGATGCCATACAGAGCCTCGTCGCCATGCAACCCCGGCACTGTGCCCAGCCACAAAAACCTGGCCAGGGACAACGCAAGGATCAATAAAAATAATAGAATGTCAGATCTTTTATTCATGGTCCTTGTGCTATTTGAATAGTTACGTTACAGTTTCAGCTATTTTACACCGCCCAGCCCAGTGGGTTTCGGGGACGCAAAATTTCCTGCTCTTTCTTTTTACTAGTTTGTGTAGTTATTGAACACGCAAAAGCTTTACTAATTTGTAAAGCAGTAACGTGGTTTTGCAGGGAACTGACCTGTATTTTAGCTCTCGAGTCAGTTTCCCCAGCGTGAAAATTTTGCTCTTTTTTTCGTCTCGCTCGTCTTTTTGCCGGCAGGCTGGGGTCTGAGGCACATTAGAAAGATTTTGGCAAATGTGCGCAAGGGATTACGGCGAGCTTTGAACGTTTGGCCAGCGATAGTCGGGCAGCAAAAGCGAGCCGTAAACCGTAGCGCACGGCAAAATCATTTCAGTGCCGAATGACCCCAGCCTGCCGGCAAAAAGACACCGTGCCCGCCCCGTTCCAAATTCTAATCGATAATCGATTTATTATTTGGAACTGATTGTGGATAATTCTAATGAATAATCCAATAATCTTTAAGAATTTGGAACGGGGCCCGCTCGCCGAAAAGAAGCCCCGAAACCCACTGGGCTGGGTGGTGTAA
>JAHIPS010000126.1 GCA_018902915.1 Candidatus Omnitrophota bacterium
ACTGGCTCAGCAAGCTGGTTTGTTTTGACAATGCTGACACAGGTCTTTGGTATACGCGGAAAAATGGGAGATCTTTTAATAGAGCCAAAATTAGTTGAAGAGCAATTCAAAAAATCCAAAGATATCTCAGTAAATACACATTTTGCAGGAAGAAAGATCACAGTAAACTACCTGAATCCTAAGAAATTGGATCATGGCAAGTATAGAATCGGCAGGGTTACTATTAATGGGAATGAAATAAAAGACATGCCTGTAAAACGAGATCTATTCCTGAAACTTACCTCTAAATCCTCTAATATTATTAATGTCTCTCTTTATTAAACCGTCGTATCTTATCTAGCGGCCTTCTGACTCTTTCCTTTGGTTCGTCTTTTTCAGGATAACCCATACTTATAATAATATCTATCTTTTTTCTCTCAGGGATATTTAAAATCTTTTTAACCTTTTTCTCATTAAACCACCCGAGCCAACAGGTGCCTACTCCCTCATCCTCTGCCTGAAGCACCAGGTGTTCGCACGCAATAGCCACGTCGACAAGCGCAAAGTGTATACCCCTGAAAAAACCTGCCACTCGCGTAACGTACCTGGTCCTCTCCGTGACTGCTGCTATTAAAACCGGCGCCTTTTTGGCAAATGCATTCAATGTATAAGACGCTGAAAAAGCAGCGCCAGCAACTCTATTCTTCAAATCCTCATCATCCACCACGATAAATGACCAGGGCTGAGCATTGCAGGCAGACGGCGCCATTCTAGCTGCCTCAAGACATCTTGCTATGATCTCTCTCGGGACTGGTCTTGATGAATAGTTCCGGGTACTTTTCCTTTTCTTTACAAGTTCTAAAAATCTCATAACGAATTATTTGTAGACATCTTTTCTATGTTTTATTCTGTATATGTAAACTAGTTTATCTGTATCGTCTATGCGGTACAGAATTCTATAGTCGCCGTTTCTTATACGATAACCTTGCTCATTAGTTAATTTCAAACTATTCACAGGCCTGGGATTTGACGATAAGGCAAGAATTCGCTTCTTTATCTGATCAAAAAATTTCTTATCCAATCGGTCCAGATCTTTTATTGCTGAAGGTATAATCTGGATTTTATACATGTCGTCTTTTCAAATAATCCTCAAATGGCACCGCAGATTTTTCCTCTGCCTTAAGGCTTTTTAAATCCAGGATATCCTCTTTTACCTCTTCTTCTCTCAGTTTTTCTTTAATCGCTTCTTCCACAAAAAAACCATACTTAACACCTCGCTCTTTACAAAACGTCCTAAAGCGCTTTATAAGGCTACCGTCTATCTTTATAGATATTGTATCCTTTTCCATAAATCCCACCTCCTACTTAAAGTATACCACAAAATCTTACTTTGTCAATATAAAGTAACATTTAGTAATAATTTTAAATATACCTTACCCTGCTATTTTCTCCATTGGCTGGCCACAGCAGACGAGTTCACCGCCACCGACCTTGGTGACAGTCACCTCATTGCCGCATATATTGCATTTGTATTTTTCTCCTACCTTTTCTACTGCCATTACGCACCTCCATTAAATGTTGCTTTTTCTACATATTCGGGTAAATTATCTAAGCCTCTGTCTGCTATTTCTTTTAGGATTGGCGCGATCTGGATGCTGTAGCGACGGGAAATCCCCACTGGGTCAAGACCTGGCCAGCCCCAGCAAGATGCATGTATAATGCCGTCCACCTCGTAGGAGATATCACCAAGATATGTAGGATGCGTCGTTTCTATAGGCGACTGCCCTTCCGGATTCGAAATCAAATCCAGTATAACAGAGCCTTTTTTGAATAGTTTTAACATATCGCGCGTAACCAATAACTCCTTTCCCCTCTTTTCCATTGGCCAGTTAATGGCATTTACAAGGATGTCTGTCCCGGGAATATGTTTTTGCATCTCTTTAAAATCCTTTTTATTCAATATCTCTACTTTTGCAAATTTTCTTGCAGCGCACTGGATTGCGCCAAATGCGAGATTGCCATAGCCCATAATCTTTACAACAGCCTTTGAAGCATCTCTGCCCCATAACTCAAATCCTTTTCCCATAGCAAGGTAGCCTGTCTGATACAAGGCCTCTATCTTACGGCGCCCTAAATCATCTTTTATGCATTCCATTGCAATGCTCGTGATTTTATATTTTTTTAATAAATTTTGTAACGCGGGACTCCCCGGTAAATGCAGCATGCACATTACTGCTGAGCCATGTCTCATCATCTTAAACTCAGACTCATTTGGTTCTTTCACTCGCACAACCAAAGGACACGCATAAACTTTCTCCCTGTCAGCTATATTAGCGCCGACCTTTTTATAAGCGCTATCCTCTATTCCGATGCCAGAGCCTGCGCCTTTTTCAACAAAGACGTTATGGTTGGACGCGATTTCTTTTAACTCATCCGGCCTTAAGACAACTCTTTTTTCATTAGCTCTATTTTCAGCTGCTACACCTATATCCATTAGTTACTCCACGTCTGCGTAAAAGTATTTCTTGCCTTCGAAATTCTTAAAGACATACCTCTTGCCTTTTTGTTTAATAATATATTTTGGGAGGATCGGGGTCTTTCCACCGCCGTGCTTTAAATCAACTATCAGATGAGGGATAGCCAGTCCTGAGGTATGGCCTATCAAACCCCTCATTATCCTTCTCGCCCTTTTAATGCTGACACGGAAATGATACGTGCCCCTGACTGCATCAGGGAGGTATAAATAATAAGGTCTGACCCTTATTTTCAAAAGCTCTTCGAATAATCTCTTCAAGGTATTTACGTCGTCATTCACCCCATGCATCAACACTGTCTGATTCCCCATGACAACTCCTGCATCAGCCAGCATATTGCAGGCCCTGCGACTCTGTCTTGTTATTTCGTAGTAATGATTAAAATGCGTATTAAAATATATTGGCTGATAGCTTTTGAATATATTGCATAATCTTGGCGTTATCCTTTGCGGCAGGACACATGGCGTGCGGCTGTCTATCCTTATAATCTGGACATGTTTTATCTTTTTTAGCTCTTTAAGATAATGTTCTATCATATCATCATGAATAAGGAGCGGATCTCCTCCTGAGATAATAACATCTCTTATATATTTACGCCTCTTTATATACCTAAGTACTTTCTTAAACTCCTCTTTTTTGATAATCTTATCTTTTAGTCCGATCTTCCTCTTTCTGGTGCAAAAACGGCAATACCCAGCGCACATATTGGACACCACTAAAAGCACGCGATCCCTGTATCTATGCACCAGGCCCTTCATGGGCGTGTATTTTTCTTCCATAAGAGGATCGCTCCTGCCTGCTTTATCGATGATCTCAATACTGTCAGGGATGCACTGTTTCCATATAGGCCCGCCATGCTTTTTAATAAGGCTCAGGTAATAGGGATTTATGCCAAGAGGATATTCCCTGGTAACCTTTTTTACCCTCTTTTTGTCTATATTTACAAATTTAGAAAGCGTCTCAACATCAGTTATAGTGCTGGAAAGCACATCCTGCCATTTTTCCATAAAAACTTCCTTTCTGTCACGGTTGCGGTCAAGATAGAAACTTCTCTAGCTCGTTAAGATTTATAAAAGTGCCGTATTTTTTTAATAATAAAAGTTTTTCTTCTATGCCTCTAATTGTCTCTGGGGATTCGTATTCGTAAGTATGGCTCAGTACAGATACTACCAGGTCGCCTCTATTTTCCACAGAACGTTCCTTTAAATCAAGTGTAATCTTTTCGAGTTCGGCCATGTTTGACTTTTCAAAATAAAGGTATTTGCCTTTTGAAGTGCCGACAGGGATCTCCCAGACCCTGGAATCACCTGGCTTACAGCGATTATTATAACTCATCCTGTAATGAGACTCTGGAGCGCCGCGCCAGTCAGACACCAGATTATCACCTTCTTTAAGAAACCTGCCTGGCTCGCACGAAAAATCAAAGTAGATCTTATTATCCTCCAGGATCTTAACCATCGCGTCTGAGAAACCTAAAAACCCGCTCCTGTAAGACCTTATATCCAGCCCTGTCTTTCTGAACTTTTTTTGCCTCGCCTGTAATGGTATGCTCCATCATAGAGGCATCGTGATAACAATATCTTTTATAAGGGTCGTCCTCGTGACAATGTAGCCCTGTATCACCGTTATTTTTTACGAGTTCCTTCCATAACTTTCTGAAACTCTTCTCGAGAAAGAAATCGCGCACGCGAGGTAATGTATGCACGAAATGAATAAACCTGCTCTTAAGAATTTTATCTACAATATCTATCTCGCGCTGGATGAGATCAAGCAAGACCTTTTCCTTTGGAAATCTTTCGTGGTCGGAAAGTTTCACGTCAAAATACTCCTTCCAGTCCCCGTCAATCGTAAAAACAAAATATAACATTTTTATACCTTTAAGTAACGCATACCTTTCTTCTTATATCCCCGAGCTTGCCAAAACAGGTAAGCCTATCGCCAAACACAATAACTGTATTTGCCTTAGGATTAGGTATGGCTATGCCTTCCCTTTCTATTGCCAGGACAGTGATGTCATTCTTTCTCAAATCTGACTCAAGCAGACTCTTGTTCAATAAAGGGCTGTTTTTACAGACCTCTATCTGAGAGACTCCGTAACCGCCTGTCGCTATTGCGAGCTCACTGAAAGTGACCGGTTTTATAATATCCCTCTTCGCGATACCGGATCTTATAGTATTTGTCAGTTTATTAGCGATCTTCGCATTGGTAAAAAGTCTATATACGATATATACCGTAGACACTATTATCATTAAGTTAGTCCACGGCAAAAGCCAGACAGGGACAAACGTATCTAAAAAAGGGAGTATGGAATGTGGGATCGCGATATTTGTCCTTAAGGTGTTTGCAAACGCGGCTATCATCGTCACAAAACCCGCGTGACCCAAAACAATCAGGACAGAGGCGATCTTTCGCCTTTGCTGGTTCGAGACAACAAGCTCAGACTCCCTCGTGGTAAAACCAGTCCCTGTAAAACAGGACAGCGCCTGAAACTTTGCCAGCGACCATTCAAGCCCGGTCAACTGAAACGCGACCGCGCCTATCCTCACGACGATAAACGATACAATGAGTACGATAATGAATAGAAAGAGATTCATAATACCCTCCTTTTGTTACTATTAGTGCCTGTCACAAAACTATTTTACCATCGACAAAATAATATCCGCTTTTTCTTTTGCCCTCCTGCTAATTTTGTCGACGACAACATAACAACTCCAACCTCAAAAATAGCTCCTTTTACCCTTTTCTAAGGGGGGAGGAGGGCAATTTTTAGCCCTTTTTAGTTTCG
>JAHIPS010000127.1 GCA_018902915.1 Candidatus Omnitrophota bacterium
GTTTCCTGTTATGAAGGATTCAGGACAGAGGGCGGCGCTGAAGGCGTTGGCAAATCCACGACGCTTTCTGTTGTCACGTCATTTATTTTGATAATCGCTGCGGATTGTCTGTTTACCGCGATATTTTATTTCGTGTTCCCGTAGAGGGAGAGAATATGATAGAGATAATAAATCTTTCAAAATCATTCGGGAATAACAGGGTCCTGGATAACCTGAATCTTCTTATCAAATCCGGCGAGACCATGGTTATAATCGGCCGTTCAGGCTGTGGCAAGAGTGTTTTATTGAAACACATGATAGGCCTTCTCAAGCCGGATTTTGGCCAGGTCATAATAAATGACAGGGATGTATGCAGGATGGAACAAAAAGAGCTGGACGATTTAAGGTTAAAGTTTGGCATGCTTTTTCAGGGAGCCGCGCTTTTTGATTCAATGACCGTGGGCGAGAACGTCGGGTTCGCGCTCAGGGAGCACACCAATATTGCTGAAGAGATCATTCAGGAAAAGGTCGCGAAAGCGCTAAATCACGTAGGATTAAAAGGCATAGAGGACCTGATGCCTGCTGAGCTGAGCGGCGGCATGAAAAAACGGGTAGGCCTTGCAAGGGCAATATGCAATGAACCTGATATTATATTATATGATGAGCCCACAACCGGGCTTGACCCTATTATGGCAGACGCGATAAATAATCTGATCATAGATTTGAACAATAAATTAAAAGTGACCTCTATCGTAGTCACGCATGATATGACGAGCGCTTACAAGATAGCCACGAAGGTCGCGATGTTATATCACGGTAAGATCGTGGAGGTTGGGACGCCTGACGAGATAAAACACACAGAGGACCCACTGGTAAGACAATTTGTAACAGGCGCTGCAAAAGGGCCAATAACCGACGGAAGATAACTCTGGAGGGTATTATGTTTACAAGATCAGGTTTTGAATTGAAGGTCGGCATATTTATTTTTATCGGCATAGTGATTTTATCAGTGATAGTGTTCTCGGTCGGAAATTTTTACAGCGTCAAGCGCGGTTATGCGCTTGATATAATCTTTGATTTTGCCAATGGCATAAGCGTGGGCGCGCCAGTCAGATACGCGGGCGTGGAGGTCGGCGAGGTGCAGGATGTAGAGGTTTATTTTGACGAAAGGGAAAACCAGCCCATGGTGCGGGTCCTGGTATGGGTGTCGCAGAATACCTGGATAAACGAGGACGCGACAGCCACTATAAATACGCTGGGCCTTCTGGGAGAAAAATATCTTGAGATCACGCCAGGCACAAAAGAGGCGCGGCTTTTAAAAAAAGGAGATATCCTGAGGGGGTATGATCCTGTATCCACAGAATCGCTTACAAGGGACATGGAAAAGACGCTTGCAAAGATAGATAGCTTGATGGACGGGATCAATGGTGTCGTGGGTGATGAGGAATTTCAGAATTCTGTGAAGAATACAGTTTCAAATCTGGAGCTTTTGACAGCTGACCTGAGGGAGCTTGTCAGAGTTGCAAAAGAAGGTGAGGGTACCATAGGCCAGTTCATGTCAAATGACAGCGTGTATAAGAATATAGATGAGCTGATCCTGGATATAAAACAGAATCCATGGAAGCTTCTCTTCAGGCCAAAGGAGAGCAAGAGGAGGAAAAAATGACTTTAATTTTTATCCGCTTTTTTTTCATAATACTCAGCATGATAGTGGGGTATCAGGTCGGTTCGTTTGTTATGGTGGGGGGCGTGGATTTCGGATCCTTAGGCGCGCTGATCGGGCTTATAGCAGCGGTTGGTATAATTATATTCGAGTTTGCAATGAGAGGGGTTTCTGTCAGGGGGCTTTCGTCAGCTGTATTCGGTCTTATATTCGGTCTTATAATGGCAAAGCTTGTATCAGACACGATATCGCTTGTAAAATTGGATCAGACAGTCCTTTATTCATTAAAGGTCGTATTGACCCTGATATTCTGTTATCTTGGTATGATAGTGGCCATACGCGGCAAGGACGAGTTTAATATCATTGTCCCGTATGTCAAGTTTTCGAGACAGGATCAAAGAGACGAGATGGTGATTTTAGACACGAGCGTGATCATAGACGGCCGCATAGCGGATATATGCAGCGTGAAATTTCTCGACGGCAAATTCATAGTGCCACGTTTTGTGTTAAAGGAATTGCAGGCCATAGCTGATTCCAGCGATTCGCTGAAGCGGGCCCGCGGCAGGCGCGGCATGGATATACTGGGAAAACTTCAGAAGAATCCGAATATCGACGTAAAGATACACAATGAGGATTTTCAGGATATAAAAGAGGTGGACGCAAAGATCGTCAAGCTGGCCAAGGTCCTGAGCGCAAAGATATTTACGAATGATTATAATCTTAACAAGATCGCGGAGATCCAGGGCGTGAGGGTCTTGAATGTGAACGAGCTTGCCAATGCGCTGCGTCCGGTTGTGTTGCCGGGAGAAAACATGGAGATACGGCTTGTAAAGGAAGGCAAGGAATACAATCAGGCAGTGGGCTATCTCGAGGACGGCACCATGGTGGTGGTGGATAACGGAAGACGATTAATAGGTCAGAACGTGCGTATGGTCGTGGGCAGCGTGCTCCAGACCGCAGCCGGCAGGATGATATTCGGGAAGCTGCCGGAGGACCTGAATAAGAATAGACGGTAGCTGGATGAGAGTCGCAGCGATTGTTCCTGCCGCAGGCAAGGGCAGAAGAATAAAATCAAAAATACATAAACCCTATCTCGAGATTTGCGGCAAGCCGATACTCGCCCATACATTACTCAGGCTTTCAAGGAATAAGCATATAGACGAGATAATCGTCGCTGTAAATAAAAAAAAGATAAAGACCTTCAGGCGCGGGATAGTCGATAGGTTCAATATCAGGAAGATAAAGGTAGTAAGCGGCGGCAGGGAAAGAAAAGATTCTGTCCTCAATGCCCTGAAAGAGGTCTCTGGCAACATAGGTTATGTATTGATTCACGACGGCGTCAGGCCTTTTATCACCGATAAATTAATCAATTCTTCCTTAAAGACAGCACAGCGTTTCAGGGCAAGCGTCGTAGCAGTGCCGGTAAAGTCTACTTTAAAATATGTGAAAAAAGACGGGTTTGTCCATGATACTGCTGACAGGCGAAGATTTTGGGAGGCGCAGACCCCGCAGGTGTTCAGAAAAGAATTGATAAAAAAGGCGTACGCCAGATTCGGCAGAAAAAAGATCAATATAACAGACGATTCCATGCTGGTTGAGAGAATAGGCGTGAGGCCCAAGATCGTTAGAGGCTCTTACAGCAACATAAAGATCACAACACCCGAAGACCTAAAACTGGCAAAACTCTTGCACCGCCCTTAAATTGACAAATCCGACACGTTCATTTTGTCAACTTAAGGAGATGGGAGGTAAATATGCGCGTAGGCATAGGTTATGACATACATAGATTTGTCGAGGATAAGCCGCTTATGTTAGGCGGGCTTGAGATACCGCATATAAAAGGTCTGGAGGGACATTCAGACGGGGACGCGCTTATACACGCTGTGTGCGACGCGATTTTAGGGGCCGGCGGCATGGATGATATTGGTCATCAATTTCCCGTGAATGATGATAGGTATGCGGGCATAGCGAGCATCGAACTTTTAAAAATGGTCAGGGACAGGATAGATGAAAAAGGTTTTAAAGTCGATTATGTGGATTCCGTCATTATATTAGAGGAACCCACGATCGCGCCTTTTAAAGATGGCATGAAAAAGGAGATCGCAGGGGCGCTCGGCATAACCAAGGATAATGTCAATGTAAAGGCAACCACGCAGGAAGGCATTGGCGCGCTGGGCAGGGGCGAGGCAATCGCGGCCTATGCAGTGGTGAGTTTAGTAAAGAAAAATGAAAATATATAACACGCTTACAAGAAAAAAAGAAGATTTCCAGCCGAAAAAAAACAAGGTCAGTATGTACGTGTGCGGGCCAACGGTTTATGATGACCCGCATATCGGTCATGTAAGAAGCGCGTGTGTCTTTGACGTTATTCGCCGGTATTTTGAATATAAAAAATACAAAGTGGCTTTTGTAAGAAACGTCACTGATGTCGACGACAAGATAATCAATAAGGCAAGAGAAGAGTTTAAGGGTGAGGATCTAAACAAGGCTGCAAAAAAGATCTCGGATAAATATCTGGAATCTTACCATAAATACATGGACGCATTGGGTATCAAGCGGCCTGATAAAGAGCCAAAGGCCACAGACTACATTGATAAAATGAAAAAATTCGTGGCCTTGTTGATCAAGCGGGGCGTGGCCTATGAGTCAGACGGTGATGTGTATTTTGATATAAAAAAGGCAAGGGATTACGGTAAGCTTTCCAACCAGAGCCTTGAGATGCTTGAGAGTGGGGCGAGGGTTTCACCTGGAGAAAATAAAAGAGACCCGCTTGATTTTGCCTTGTGGAAAAAGGCCAAGGAAGGCGAACCTTCATGGCCCAGCCCGTGGGGCGCTGGCAGGCCTGGCTGGCACATAGAATGCTCTGTAATGAGCTTGGATATTTTAGGTGATGAATTTGACATACACGGCGGAGGCATAGATCTTATCTTCCCGCACCACGAGAACGAGATCGCGCAATCAGAAGGCGCGGGCAAAAAATTCGCGCGCTTTTGGATACATAATGGACTTTTGACTATTAACAAAGAAAAAATGGCAAAGTCTCTGGGAAATTTTGTCACAGTGGAAGAGGTGCTGGGGAGATATACTGCGGATGCATTGAAGACATTGTTTTTGCAGACACACTATTCGCATCCTGTGGAGTTTTCGTGGGAAAGAATGGATGAAGCAAAGAAGGCGCTTGATAGATTTAACATATTATTTGAGAAATTAGATAAAGCGAAAAAAGGCAAAAAATCTGCAGGCATAGATAGCTTTAGAAAAAGATTTGAAGAAGCCATGGACAATGATTTTAATACTGCAGAGGCGCTTGCGACGTTGTTTGACGTTGTTTCGTTTATTAATAAACAGGACAAAGACTTGATTCAGGCCAGGGATACATTGTTAGAGCTCGGCAAGGTCCTCGGGTTATTTGAGAAAAAAGAAAAAAAAGTCACTAAAATACCGGAAAAAGAAATAAAGAGATTGATTGATTTAAGAAATAAGGCCAGGAAATACAGGGATTTTAAGACAGCTGATAAAATACGCAAGGATTTGGATAAGCAGGGCATTGTGCTTGAGGATCAGAAAGGCAGCACGACATGGCATTTGAAGTAATCACGCTAAGTTGACAAATCTGACATTGTCAAAATTGTCAACTTGGGGGGTGGGATGGCAAAGCAAGGGTTATTCATAACGTTTGAGGGGCCGGAGGGAAGCGGGAAGAGCACACACTCGAAACTCCTGTGTGAGTTTTTGAGGAGAAAGAGCGTAAGGGTGCTTCATACCCGGGAGCCTGGCGGCACTGTTATAAGCGAGAAGATACGGAAGATTCTGCTGGACCCGGAGAACAAGCGCATGGACGTGATTACAGAGATGCTTTTGTATATGGCTGCGCGTTCGCAGATAGTAAAGCAAAAAATCCTGCCTGCCTTAAAGCAGGGCAAGGTAGTAGTGTGCGACAGGTTTTTAGATGCAACGCTTGCCTACCAGGGTTATGCAGGCGGGCTGGACATAAAACTTATCGAGGATATAGGCAGACTTGCAACAGGAGGACTTGCCCCGGACCTTACTTTTTTACTCGATATAGATTCTGAGCAGGGCCTTGCAAGGGCCGGCAACGTAAAGGACAGGATGGAGAGAAAATCCCTTACCTTTCACAGGTCTGTGAGAAAAGGGTATCTTAGAATTGCGAAAAAGGAACCGGCCAGGGTCAAGGTCATGTCTGCAGTCGGTGAAATAGACGAGACACAGGAAAACATAAGAAAGATAGCCTTAAGATTATGCCGTTCGAAAATATAATAGGGCAAACTACAGCAGTCAGGTCGCTTGAGAACATGATTTCGCAGGGCCATGTCAGGGGCAGCTTTCTTTTTTTAGGGCCTGACGGCGTAGGGAAGCGCACCACCGGCATTGAATTTGCAAAGGCGATCAATTGCGAGAAGATGAAAGAGGGCTGCCGCTGCGCATCCTGCAAAAAGATCGATTCGGGCAATCACCCGGATGCTTTTATCATAGAGCCGGAAGGTTCCTCTATTTCTATACGGATTGAAAAGATACGGGATATTATTTACCAGGCCAGCCTGAAGCCGTACGAGGCCAGGAAAAGGGTATTTATAATAAATGACGCGGAGGATATGACTGACGAGGCGCAGAACGCGCTTTTAAAGGTCCTGGAAGAGCCGCCGGAGAATCACATATTGATACTGATTGCGTCCAATATCTCAGGGCTTCTTCCCACTGTGCTTTCGCGCTGCAAGGTCCTGAAGTTTTATTCACTGACTCAAGGTCAGATCCAGGAATTTTTGCAGCAGGAAGACATCGACGAGAAAGACTCATCTTTATTTTCACACATGGCAATGGGCTCTATTGGCAGGGCAATGGAATTTATAGACAATGACATCATTGCGCGGCGGGACGAGGTGGTAAATAATTTCTTTTTAAGAAAAAGCGCGTTACTTCGCGAGTCTGTATTAAAGGAAGAGGGCTCTAGAGATACAGAGGAATCTCTCTACATGCTTTTATGCTGGTACAGGGACCTCTTGGTGTCAAAGTTTACCAAAGAGGATAGCGTCTTATTGAATATAGACAGGGCTATAGAGATATCTTCGTATGGGAGCAGGTTCACGAAAGAAAAGCTGGAAAAAGACCTTTTGAATATAATAACGACAATAGACTACATCAGGAGAAATGTAAATCCAAAGATAGCGCTTTTCAACATGGCAGTGGAATTGAAGCGAGGTTAAAATGCGAGAGTCAGTGCAGACAAGATTAAGAGAGTCAGGAGGCACTTTATATTATGACCCGAATGGCCTGAAGCCCAAGGTAGGAGATTATGTGATAGTCGAGGCTGAAAGGGGCCAGGACTACGCGCAGGTGATAAAGCCCATAGAACCTCTTAAGGAAGAAAAATCCAAGAAGCCGCTCAAGAAGATCCTGCGGATAGCGACGCCCAACGACATGGAGCGCATAGATGAAAACCGCAAGCGGATAAAGCACGCGTTTCAGACCTGCGCGAGAAAGATCCAGGAACGCCATCTGGACATGAAGCTGATAAGCGTCGAATACTCCTTTGACAGGACAAAGCTGATTTTTTATTTTACCGCAGAGGGCAGGGTGGATTTCAGGGAGCTCGTGAAGGACCTCGCGCATATATTTAAGGTAAGGATAGAGCTGAGGCAGATAGGCGTGAGGGACGAGGCAAGGATGCTGGGAGGTTTTAGCCATTGCGGAAGACCTCTTTGCTGCGCCAGTTTTTTAAAAGGATTTGAACCAGTGACCATAAGGATGGCAAAGGAGCAGAACCTGCCGCTCAATCCTTCAAAGATATCCGGGTGCTGCGGCAGGCTCATGTGCTGCCTGGGCTATGAATATCAGAATTATAAAAAATACCTTAAAGGCCTGCCTAAAGAAGGCGAGAAGATAAAGACAAAGGCAGGCAAGGGAAAGATCATAAGCGTGAATGCGTTGAGGCGCAAGGTAATCGTGGAACTGGAAGAAGGCAAGCATATGGAGCTGGACTACAATAAATAAATTATGAAAAAATTCTACATCACCACACCTTTATACTACGTCAACGGTAACCCGCACATAGGGCACTCGTATACGAACATTGCCTGCGATACGCTTTCCAGGTTCAGGCGGCTCGAGGGCGACGAGGTCTTGTTTGCCACAGGCACTGACGAGCATGGCCAGAAGATAAAAGAGGCAGCTGAGGCCAAAGGCATGGAGCCGCGTTTGTTCGTGGACAGCGTGGTGCCGAGATTTATAGAGCTGTGGAAGAAACTGGGTATTACTTACGATGATTTTATCCGCACAACAGAAAAGAGGCACGAGAGAGTCGTAAAAAATATACTCGAGGTCCTTTACAAGAAAGGGGACGTGTACGAGGGTGAGTACAGCGGGTGGTATTGCACGCCGTGCGAGAATTTCTGGATGAAGGCGCAGCTCGTGGAAAAGAATTGCCCTGACTGCAGGAGGCCGGTGGAGCAGATAAGAGAGAAGAATTTCTTTTTCAGAGTTTCAAAATACCAGGCGTGGCTCGTGGATTATATAAATTCGCACGAGGATTTTATACTGCCGCGCATACGCCGCAACGAGATCCTGAGTTTTTTGAAAAATCCGTTGAATGATCTGTGCATATCCAGGCCAAAGTCCAGGCTCTCGTGGGGCGTGGCCATGCCTTTTAGCGACGAGCATGTCACCTACGTGTGGTTTGACGCGCTTATAAATTATATTACTGTGTGCGGGTATGGAGATGATCCCAAAAAATTCAAAAAGTTCTGGCCGGCTGACGTGCACATGATAGGAAAGGATATTTTAAGGATGCACGCGGTCAACTGGCCTATCATGCTTCACGCCGCAGGCATCGAGCCGCCAAAGACAATATTCGCGCACGGGTGGTGGAAGATGGGCGAGGACAAGATGTCCAAGTCAAAAGGCAATATCGTGGACCCGCTGGAGATGGTGGATAAGTATGGCGTGGACGCGTACAGGTTCTTTCTCTTAAAAGAGGTGCAGTTTGGCATGGACGGCTCTTTTTCAGAAACTGCGCTTATCTCGAGGATCAATAGTGACCTTGCAAATGACCTGGGAAATCTTTTGCACAGGACTTTATCGATGATAGAGAAATATTTCTCGGGCCTTGTGCCCAAGAGGAGCAAGAACGTAGATGAACTTACAAAGCCTATAATTGATAAGGTAAAGACGTTAGGTGCTGAAATTAAAACAGGGATGGATAATATAAATTTCAGCCAGGCGCTCGCAGCTATCTGGCAACTGGTAAATATGGCGAATAAGTTTATCGAACAGAAGGCGCCGTGGAGATTGTCAAAGGAAAAAAAGACAGACGAGTTAAAGGACATGATGTATGACCTCTACGAGGTCTTGAGGATCGTGTCTTTGGCGATGTGGCCGTTTTTGCCCACGACGTCAGAGAAGATGTCAGGCCAGCTTGGCATTGAGGTAAAAAAGAGGAGCATGAAAGATTTACGCTGGGGCATGGCAAAGCCAGGCACGAAGATCAATAAAGGCAACCCGCTTTTCCCCCGCATCGAACCTTAAGTTGACAAAATTGACAATGTCAGATTTGTCAACTTAAGGGAAATGAGACATAGGGAGTGATGATATGAGAGAGATTTATCTGGATAACAATGCGACAACGCCGGTTCGCAAGGAAGTCTTGGACGCGATGATGCCGTACCTGAAGGATGAATACGGCAATGCCTCGAGCGTGCATCTAAAAGGCCAGAAGGCCCGTAAGGCAGTAGAGGCCTCGCGAGAGGTTATCGGAGAGACAATAGGCACAGAGCCAGTGGATGTTATCTTTACATCAGGTGGCACAGAGTCTGATAATTTTGCGATAAAAGGCGTGGCAATGGCGAACCTTGATAAAGGCAGGCACGTGATAACGACGCAGATAGAGCATTCTGCGGTCCTGGAATCTTGCAGGTTTATAGAGGAGGAGCTCGGGTTCGAGGTGACATATCTTCCTGTTGATAAATATGGCGTTGTGGACCTGGATAGATTAAAGAGCGCTATACGGAAAGACACTGTTCTTGTCTCGATTATGTTTGCCAATAATGAGATAGGCACTCTCCAGCCAATAAAAGAGATTGCAAGGATCGCAAAAAAGAACGGCGTTTATTTTCACACAGACGCTGTGCAGGCATTGGGCAAGGAGCCTATAGATGTCGAAGAGCTGGGAGTGGATATGTGTTCTTTTTCCGCGCATAAACTAAATGGACCAAAGGGTGTGGGGGCACTATATTTAAGGAAGGGTGTGAAGATCCTGCCTTTTCAGACTGGCGGGTACCACGAGAGAAGGAAAAGGGCAGGGACATTGAACGTGCCTGGTATTGTCGGTTTTGCAAAGGCGCTGGAGATAGCGAAAAATGACATGAAGAAAAATAATAAGCATATGAATAAGCTCAGCAAAAAATTATTAAGCGGCCTAGAGAAACAGCTCGATGAGATATACTTAAACGGCCATCCTGAAAACCGGCTCTCAAATACGCTCAATATCAGTTTCAGGTATATAGAGGGCGAGTCATTGATATTGAATTTTGACATGAAGGGTATTTTTGCCTCCACTGGTTCCGCGTGCACATCCGGTTCATTAGAGCCTTCTCATGTATTGACTGCTATCGGGGCCCCGCCAGATAGATCCCAGGGGTCTATAAGGTTCTCGTTTGGCTACGAAAATACAGAAGACGAAGTGGATTATTGCCTGGCCGAGATCCCGCCTATAGTGAAAAGACTCAGGGCTATGTCGCCATTATGCTGATAGACACGCACTGCCATCTGGATTTTAAGGATTTTGGTCCTGACAGGTATGAAGTAATAAGGCGCGCGAAAGAGGGAGGCATAAGCGCTATCATCAATGTCGGGTCGAGCATGGAGGGGACGAGGCGGTCTGTGGAGCTGGCAGAGCAAAATGATTTTATATACGCTGCGGCAGGGATACACCCTCACGACGCTGATAGCGTGACCGAAGAAGATCTCACCTCTTTTACAAAATCACTTGACAATAAAAAGGTCGTTGCGGTCGGAGAAATAGGACTCGATTATTACAGGAATCTTTCTTCAAAGGAAAACCAGAAAAAATTATTCGTGAGATTATTAAAAGAGGCGAAGGAAAGAGACCTGCCCCTTATTATTCATAATCGCGACGCGCATAAGGATACGCTGGATATTTTAAAGACTGATATAGGCTCATCCATTAAAGGTGTAATGCACTGTTTTTCCGGAGACGGGGTGTTTTTGAAAAAATGCATGGACATGGGCATGTTTATATCGTTTACATGCAATCTTACGTTTAAAAATGCCTCCAGGTTGAGGGAGCTTGCAAAGACAGTGCCAATGGAGAGGCTGCTTCTGGAGACAGACGCGCCGTTTTTAGCGCCTCAGGTTTTTCGCGGCAAGCGCAATGAGCCAGCCTACCTCAGGTATCTGGCGGAAGAGGTCGCGCGGCTTAAGGGTCTCGGTCTTGATGAGGTGGCCAGGATTACCACGGATAACGCAAAGGGGCTATTCGGCTTATGTTAGATTTTATCAGGCGCGAGAAGATATACATATTGATGTTTCTTTTTATCCTGACTGTAAATTTTATGAACTCTAGTCAGGCGAAAAAAGAAGCCGTGGACGAAGAAAAGGCCCTCTCTTCAATGACATTCGAGGAGCTGGGCGTCACAGAGGAAAGGGTCAAGGATTTTTTCGAATCAGAAAAGCCTGGCGCGGTATTTTTTAAATATGCCATAAGCCTGGGGTTTTTTATATTTTTGGTGGCGCTCTTATCAAATCTGGTTTTTATTTTCAGGAAAAAAAAGATAAGCTTCGAGGGATTGTCCGACAAGGCCCCTCCGTCCTGGGATATTTTAGACGTGGCAAAGGTCAGCATCATCGTTGTATTCACGGCTTATATCATAGGTATGCTCGAGGCCCTTATACTCAAGAGATTAAATATTGAGATGTCAATGAACCTTGGCATGATATTTGGCACGTTTTTCGTAGATATCGCCGCGGCGATTGTAATAATTTATTTTGTAATGATTAAATACAGGGAAAAGTTACAGGCGCTTGGTTTGAGGTCTTCCTCTTTTTTCAGGAATGTGTTGACGGGCATATCCTCTTATATTTTTCTTTTGCCGATTCTTTTGGCAGTGCTGCTTTTTTCTATCTGGATCCTGAATCTTTTTGGATATTCGCCGCCGCCGCAGCCTGTATTCGAGGCGTTTATGGAGGAGAAGAGAAGCAGGGTGCTTTTATTTTTGACCATATTCGTGTCTGTCTTCGGGCCTTTGGTGGAAGAGATGTTTTTCAGGGGATTTATGTATAGCGCGATAAAGAAGCGGATGGGTGTTTTGGCTGCGGCGTTTTTGAGCGCGGCTGTCTTTAGCCTCCTGCACGCAAACATAGTCGGCTTTCTTCCCATAATGGCGCTGGGTGTGCTTCTCGCGTATCTTTACGAGACCACTGGTTCGCTTGTCGCCTCGATGACAGTCCATATATTGCATAATTCCGCTATCATCTGCTTCGTATTTTTTATAAAACAACTCCTCGCTTAAATTGATATGAAGAGCAGGGTTTCGATTGTAAAATGTAATAGTTATGATTTCGAAGAGGTCTTTCAGGCGGCGGAAAAGGCCTTTGAGTTTATCGGCGGCATATCCTCATTTATTAAAAATGGGGAAAAGGTACTGATAAAGCCCAATATCCTTTCTGGTCGCCCGCCGCAGGATGGAGTGAATACGCATGTCGATGTTGCAAGGGCTTGCGTGCGGCTGGTAAAGGGATGCGGGGCGATTCCTATAATAGGGGATTCGCCAGGCGGCTCTGTGAGTCCCAAAGAGGTCTATGAGACTTCAGGTTTTTCATCCATGGCAAAAGATGAAGGCACCGAGCTTGCAGAGGTCAAAGACGTTCGAATGATCGACGGGATACCGTTTGCCTCTTATTTTTTTGAATGTGATAAGATCATCTCTGTACCAAAAATGAAGACGCATAGCCTTACGACATTGACAGGAGCTGTTAAAAATATGTTTGGCGCAGTATCAGGCCTTAATAAATCCGAGTGCCACAAAAGATTTCCAAAGCCGGAAGGGTTTAGCAGGCTTTTGGTCGATGTCTTTGAAAAGGTCAGGCCGCACCTTGTTTTAATGGATGCTGTTATTGCAATGGATGGAGACGGGCCTGCAGCAGGGAGATTGAGAGATGTCGGTCTTTTATTGGCAAGCCAGGACAGCGTAGCTATGGATAGCGTATTCGCATATTTAATAGGAATAGACCCCTATAGGATCCTGACTACTAAAGAGGCAGCCATGAGGGGGCTGGGGCAGATCGATCTGGAAAATATCGAGATCTTGGGACAAGGCCTCAAAGATAGCTTCATCAAGAATTTTAAGCTTCCGTCTTCAAGGATTGTAATAAAGCTGCCGGATTTTATCGTGGAAACGCTGGCGGGTTTTGTAAGGTTCAGGCCTTATATAAAGGAAGAGGCTTGCAAAAGGTGCATGATCTGTCAGAAGAGTTGCCCTCTATCTGCGATTACTATAAGCGATAAGAGATGCGCGATGGACTATAATAAATGCATCAGGTGCATGTGTTGTCACGAGGTGTGCCCGTATGGGGCAGTGAGGCTGAGGCGCAATATCCTGGCGCGTGCTATGGGTTTATAAGTTAAGGAGGAGAGAGATATGTTGTTACAACCCATTAAGTGGGAAAAGGACAGTATAGTTTTTATTGACCAGACAGAATTGCCCGTTAGCTTGAAATATATAAGGTGCAGGGATATTGATACTCTCTGCGAGGCAATAGTAAAGCTAAGGGTCAGGGGCGCGCCCTTGATAGGCGTGAGCGTTGCCCTGGGTTATGCTCTCGCGGCAATGAATTCAAAGACAAAGACTCTCCAAGGACTTAAAAAGGATTTAAAGGCCGCGGCCACGAGACTGAAAAAGACAAGGCCGACCGCAGTGAATCTTTTCTGGGCAATAAAAAGGATGGAGGATTCTTTTTCGCGTGCACTGTTCAAGGCTAAGCCTTGCACAGTTGCTGTTCAAGGCTTAGCCTTGAACAGGATTAAAGAGGATGTTTTAAAAGAGGCGCTTTCTATATTGAAAGAGGATATGGAGATGTGCCGCTCAATAGGAAAGAACGGCGCAAGGCTTATAAAGAATGGCGATATAGTTTTAACGCATTGCAATGCAGGCATGCTGGCAACAGCCGGGTATGGCACGGCATTATCTATTTTTTACGAGGCGAAAAAGCAGGGTAAACGTTTCAAGGTCTACGCGGACGAGACCAGACCGCTCATGCAGGGATCGCGCCTTACCATGTGGGAGCTCATGAAAAACGGCATTGATGCAACGCTAATATGCGATGACATGGCAGCCTCTACGATAAGGGATAAAGGCGTGAGGAAGATCATTGTCGGAGCTGACAGGATCGCGCGAAATGGAGACGCGGCGAACAAGATCGGCACATACGGGCTCGCAGTGCTTGCAAAACATCACAGGATACCTTTTTACGTCGCTGCGCCAAGCTCGACCATAGACAGAAATATTGAAACAGGCGCGGATATCCCTATCGAAGAGCGAAAGCGCGAAGAACTTTTGTATGTAGGTTCAAAGCAGACTGCTCCGATCAAGGCAAAGGTCTTTAATCCCGCGTTTGATGTGACTCCAAACGAGCTTATAACCGGCATAATCACTGAATCAGGTATTTATGAGAATAAAAAACTTAGGCGAATTTAGTCTTATAGAGAGACTCGCGAAAGATATAAAGACTTCGGCCAGGGTTATAGCAGGAATAGGCGATGATGCCGCTGTCTTAAGGTATGCCAGAGATAAATATCTTTTGTTTACCTCTGATATGCTTGTGGAGGGACGGCATTTCCATAAAAAGACAGACCCTTATCTAGTCGGCAAAAAGTCATTGTCAGTGAACATCAGCGATATAGCGGCAATGGGAGGCGTGCCCAGGTTTGCGGTTGTATCTCTAGGCGTGCCGCCTTCATTGGATCTGAAATACGTCGATGCTTTATATAAA
>JAHIPS010000128.1 GCA_018902915.1 Candidatus Omnitrophota bacterium
GAGTTAAGAGACAGGGAAATCGGTATTGATGTAGCGTTGGATAAAAATATATCCAAGCAACTGGCCAGCAAGCTGGTCGGGAAGCATTGCGTAATATACGGCACGAGCGATACCACTGAGGCAGTCAGCGTCAGGTGGAGGGGCCAGATTGCCGAGAATTCAAAGGCGCTTTCATCCAGCCATGTCCTGCCAGAGATGAATCATAACGAGATCGTTGGCTGGGAATTTCCAAAAGAACTTTTAAAGAACTCTAATGTCATAATACTCAGGGACAGGAGCGATCACGCGAGGACAAAGAAGCGTGTCGAGATATCAAAGGACATTATAAAAAAATCAGGCGCAGAGATATTCGAGTTTGAAAGAAAAGATCCGAGCCTTTTGGCGCGTTTATTCTCGCTTATATACATAGGCGATTTTACTAGTTTTTATCTCGCGATACTGAACGGCATTGACCCCACGCCTGTAAAAAACGTGGATTACCTCAAATCCGAACTCACCAAATCCTAAGTTGACAATTCTGACATTGTCAGAATTGTCAACTTGACGAGCTTGAGGTTTAGATGAAGGCGCTGTTATTAGCAGCAGGGTATGCGATACGGTTGTACCCGTTGACACTAAATAAGCCAAAACCGCTTTTGCCTGTGGCAGGGAAGCCTGTGATTGAGTATATGCTGGATATAGTCGAACCCATAAAAGAGGTAGACGAGGTCTTTGTTGTAACCAATGATAAATTCCACAGGCATTTTGAGGAATGGGGCGCGAGAGTCTCCAGCAAGAAAAAGATAACTATTGTCAATGACGGCACGCTCACGAACGAGGACAGGCTCGGCGCCACAGGCGATATGGAATTTGTCATAGAAAAGAAAAAGATAAACGATGATCTCCTGGTTCTCGCAGGCGATAATATATTCGGGACGCCACTGGCGGAATTCATGGATTTTTCTCTTTCAAAAAGGCCTTCTATTTCAATAGGGCTATATGATGTAAAAGACTTGGAATTATCCAAAAAATATGGTATTGTATCGCTGGATAATAATAAAAGGGTGATTGATTTTAGCGAAAAGCCGGAAAAGCCACGCTCTACCCTTGCGGCAAAATGTCTTTATTTCTTTCCAAAAGAAAAGTTAGGGATCATAAAGGCATATTTGAATACCGGTGCTGTAAAAGACGCGCCTGGATATTTTCTCGAATGGCTTTCTAAGAAAGAAGCGATTTTTGGATACGTGTTCAAAGACGAAAAGTGGTTTGACATAGGCGACAAAAAGTCCTACGAAGAGGCAAATCGCGAATTTAGAAGAAAGGAGAAGTAAATGCCGAACGGGAAATATTATGTGACTTCAGAATCAGTATCAGAGGGGCATCCTGATAAATTGTGCGACCAGGTATCAGATGCTATACTTGACGATGTTTTGAGACAGGACTCGAGAGGCCGTGTTGCCTGCGAGACCTTTGTGACAATGGGACTTATTATAGTAGGCGGTGAGATAACCACTACCGCGTACGTTGATGTTATTAATATAGCGAGAGAAGTGGTGAAAAATATCGGCTACACGCATCCTAAATACGGCATGGATTACCAGACCTGCGCTGTTTTAAACGCGATCCATTCGCAGTCTCCTGATATCGCGCAGGGCGTTGATACAGGCGGTGCAGGCGACCAGGGCCTGATGTTTGGTGCTGCTTGCGACGAAACGCCGGAACTTATGCCTTTACCTATAATGCTTGCTCATAAGCTTGTAAAGAGGATGGCCGATCTGAGGAAGAACGGGATCTTGAAATATTTAGGCCCTGACGGCAAGTCACAGGTGACGGTCGAGTATAAAAATGGCGTGCCAAAGAGGATCAATTCTGTTGTGCTCGCGTCGCAGCATACCGAAGAGATCCTTGATAAGACAGGCAAGAATATAACAGAAAAGTCCAGGAGAGAGATGATCCAGAAGATCGCAAAGCCTATTGTCGGGAAACTGGCTGATGCCAGGACAGAGTACTATGTCAACCAGACAGGGAAATTTCTGATCGGTGGCCCGCAGTCAGATACAGGCATGACAGGCAGGAAGATAGTCGTAGATACGTACGGCGGCGTTGTATCACATGGTGGAGGCGCGTTTTCAGGAAAAGATCCGAGCAAGGTCGACCGTTCCGCTGCTTACATGGCGCGGTATGTTGCCAAGAATATCGTGGCGTCAGGCATTGCAAGAAAATGCACTATACAGCTTGCATATGTAATAGGCAAGGCAGAGCCATTAGGGCTTCTGGTGGACACTGCCGGCACCGGCAAGATCTCAGAAGAGAAAATAGTAGCTTTAATACGCGAGCATTTTGACCTGACACCGAGAGGCATAATAACAGAGCTGGATCTATTAAAACCGATTTACAAAAAGACAGCTGTATATGGTCATTTTGGAAGGGAAGACGAGGGCTTTACTTGGGAGAGATGCGACAAGGTCAAACTCCTTAAAAAAGCAGCTCGCATTAAATAAGGAGCGTAACATGTCCAAAGATTACAGGATAAAAGATATTAGTCTGGCTGATTTCGGGAGAAAAGAAATAGAGATCGCAGAGCATGAGATGCCAGGGCTAATGGCCATAAGGAAAAAGTACGCGAAAGAAAAGCCTCTATCCGGTGTCAGGATAATGGGCTCCCTGCACATGACTATCCAGACAGCAGTGCTTATAGAGACGCTTGTCAAGTTAGGGGCGGATGTCAGGTGGGCGAGCTGTAATATTTTTTCCACGCAGGACCATGCCGCGGCAGCGATTGCAAAGGCCGGCGTCCCTGTATTCGCGTGGAAGGGCGAGACACTCGAGGATTTCTGGTGGTGCACGGAAAAGGCCCTTACCTTTCCCGGGGGAAAGGGGCCGCAGCTTGTCGTGGATGACGGCGGCGACGCGACTTTGATGATACATCTAGGCGTAGCTGCAGAAAAAGACCCAAAGGTCCTGAACAAAAAACCAGGCGGCGAAGACGAAAGAGAACTTATCAAGTTATTAAAAAAGAGCTTAAAGCAAAACCCGCGCAAATGGACCAGGATAGCCAGGGAATGGAAAGGTGTTTCAGAAGAGACGACTACCGGAGTCAACCGCCTTTACCAGATGATGAAAAAGAAAGAGCTCCTTGTCCCCGCGATCAATGTAAATGATTCTGTTACAAAATCAAAATTTGACAATCTGTACGGCTGCAGGGAATCCCTGGTGGACGGAATTAAAAGGGCGACTGATGTCATGGTAGCAGGGAAGGTCGCTATAGTGTGCGGTTATGGAGATGTTGGCAAAGGCTCTGCGCATTCCCTGGTAGGGCTTGGCACAAGGGTCATCGTGACTGAGATAGATCCTATCTGCGCATTGCAGGCAGCTATGGAGGGCTTTGAGGTAGCTACATTAGAACATACTCTCGGTATCGGAGACATATACGTGACAGCCACCGGGAACAAGGATGTCATCACGATCGAACACATGAAAAAGATGAAAGACCAGGCCATCGTATGCAATATAGGGCATTTTGACAACGAGATCCAGGTCTCGGCCCTTGAAAACTATCCCGGCATTAAAAAGATAAATATCAAACCGCAGGTGGATAAGTATGTTTTTCCTGATGGCAGGGAGATGTATCTTTTGGCAGAGGGAAGGCTGGTAAACCTTGGCTGTGCTACAGGACATCCTTCGTTTGTCATGTCCAATTCCTTTACAAACCAGGTCCTTGCCCAGATAGATCTATGGAAAAACAAAAATAAATACGATAAGACGGTCTACAGATTGCCCAAGTATCTGGACGAGGAAGTGGCGAGGATGCATCTAGGTAAGATAGGCGTGAAACTGACAAAACTCTCCAAGGAACAGGCTGATTATATAGGTGTGCCGATAGAAGGGCCGTATAAGTCAGACCATTACCGCTATTAATGTTCAAGGCTAAGCCTTGAACAGGCCTGTTCAAGGCTTAGCCTTGAACACTCGCTATTAGTTTCTTATTAAAACCAATCCTAAAGAACCGAATATTATATTCGCCAGGTGTGCAGATATAGCCGCAGGCAGGATCCCGCCTTTTCCGAGCGCGATGAATGTCGCCATCAGCGCGTAATATACAAATCCCAGCACAATTCCCATCCCCATTCCTACTATTGCCGCTGTTTTTCCTCTTCGCTTGACCTTTATGGCAAACCCTGAGCCTATCAGTATGATCACGAGGCTCATGAACGGGAAGCTTATTTTCTGGTGCAGGTCCACGCGCAGTTTATTTATGATCTCGGGCGAGGCGTTGGAAAAGTTATTAATATAATTCGACAGGTCCCTGAAGCTCATAAATTCATAATTCGTGCCTTTTGAAATAAGTTCCTTCGGGCTTTCTATAGTGATATTTTTAGATTCGAAAAATGAAGGATTTCCTTCTATCTTACCCTTCTCGTCAAGCTTGTAGATGAGAAGGTTTGACAGTTCCCAGTCCACGCCAGTCCACTTTCCCTCTTGGGCATTTATCTTTTCTCCTACATTGCCGGTTTTATCCTGTTCGAGCAGCGTAATACCTTTGGCAGTGCTTGTATCCATGTCATAGCTTTCTATGAAGATCAATCTATTGCCCTTGCCGTACATGGCGATATTATTTATCGTCTTTTTGTTCTCCGCTTCACCCTTTTTTTCTTTTTCAATGTAGTTTTCTTTTATTGCGTGTGCGTTTTTCATAGCCATAGGTACTATCTTTTCAGAGACAGCGAAGATAGAGATGGATATGGCGATGCCTATAGAGATGAACGGCGTTAATATCCTGAATATATTTATGCCTGAGGCGCGCATGGCGATTATCTCGTCGTGCTTGTTCATGGCGCTGATGACATAGATGGTCGAGATAAGGCTCGCGACAGGCGCTGTATGCAGGATGATAAAGGGTACCATGGAGAGATAATATTCCTGCAGGATCAGGATCGGGACCTTATTTTTCAGGATTTCATCGAGATGCCCGAACAGGTCTATTATGATATAAAGAAACACGAACAGACTGAGACAGTAAAAGAACGGCATCAGAAAATTTTTAATTATATATCTATCCAGTATGCGCATAATCCAGCGTTAAGCTGTCCTCATTTCTCTGCCGTATTTTTAAACAAGCATATGCCTATTATCGCCAGCAAGATGTTTGGTATATACATCCACGCGCCGATCGGCTGCACGCCTTTTAGCGCTATTGCCATGCTGACCGCCATAAGTAAATAGTATAGCACTATCACACCCAGGGCCACGGTAAACTGCACTGTTTTTTCGCCGCGCCTTGTAAATATACCGAGAGAGACCCCGATAATAATAAATACCATGCTCGCAAAAGATATCGAGATCTTTCTGTGGAATTCGGCTATTAAGGCCGGCGCGTCTATATGATGACGACCAAGTCTTTTGACCTCCTGCTTTATCTCCTGAAAATTCATTTCCTTTGGTTTTTTTTGCATGTGTTCGCCGGCTGGTATGGCCTCGTCCACGTCCATGGTCAGGTAGTATGTCTTAAAGTTCAGCTTGTAAAAATTTATGGGGGTTTTTGGATTTGGCTCGTCGCTCGTGCCGTCTATGAGCTTGAGCTTTATGGCGTTCTGGTTTTCCAGGTTAATAAACTCGCCCTTTTTGGCTATTATGGTCCTTGTGGGCCTGTCCTCTTGGACCTGGTAGATGCGGATCCCCTTTAATTTATTTTTATCTATATCGTTTATAAAGAGGATATAGCCCTTGAAGCTTTTTATAAATGTGCCTGCCTCGAGATACGCGGCAGGATTTTTCACGCCTATATTTTTTACGATCTTTCTGGACGCAAAATGGGCTTCGGGTAATATACTGTTATTCAGTATTACGGAGAAGAGACTCAATGTGAGTCCTGCCACGATCAGGGGAAGGGTCAGCCTGTAGAGATTGATGCCGTGCGCGCGCATGGCAGTTATTTCATTGTCAGAGGATAGTCTTCCAAATACGAGCAGCGTGGCGCTCAACGCAGACATGGGTATGGTGTAACTTAGAAGAAAAGGCATCAGTAACAAAAAGAGCTTGCCCACGAGAGCGATATCAACCCCTTTATTTATGACAAGGTCTGCCAGTTTTATGAGGTTTCCCGCCACGAGCGCGAATGTAAATATAATAAGCGAGAACAAAAACATGGTAAGTATTTCTTTTAAGAGGTATTTTCTGAGTATCTTCATCTTACCCTGTCTCCCCGCGCCAGTGTCACGACCTCTACATAATCAGCGTTTGCCTCTTTCAAGAGCCTGGCGCATTCATTTACAGTGCTCCCTGTTGTAAAAAGGTCGTCGACAATAAGGATCTTTTTGTTTTTTACGCAGGCCCTGGTATTTTTTCTCAGGGAAAAGCTGCCTTTTAGATTCTCTATTCTTTCCGAGCGGGAGAGCCTGCTTTGCGCTGCTGTATTTTTTGTTTTTTTGAGAAGCCTGCCTGAATAATCAAGGCGCAGTTTTTTTGCTATTGCCTTCGCCAGTATGTGGGAAGGGTTTATCTCTCTTTTAAAGAGTCTTTTTGAGTGCATTGGAATAGAAAGGACCATATCAGTGTTTTTGGCTATACCGTGATCCTTTATAAAATCTACAGCGAGTCGCGCGAATTCCTGGGCGAGGGATGTCATTTTTTTGTACTTAAAGTTGTGCACGAGGTCTTTCAGTATGCCGTTATAATAAAATACCGAGAACGCCCGGTCAAAGTAGAGGGTGTCTTTTTTGCAATCGTCGCAGCTGGCCTTTATCCTCGGGTCGCCTGGTAGCTGCCTCCCGCATCTTACGCAAAAAGGAGGGAGCCGTTTCTTGAGTTTCCTCAGGCAGGTCGTACACAGGACCTGATCGCGCAGCTCGTCTCTTCTTCCGCACACGAGGCATAATGGAGGATATAGTAAATTAACAATACTAGAAATCATATAGCATAAAGTTAACTCGTTGCTCCGCTCCTCGTTAACTTTTCATAGGGGCTTCGCCCCTCTGACGCTCCAAAATGCTCCTTTTCATCGCATTTTTCCGCTGTCACCCCTTCGGAAGGGTGCCTGCACCCTTCCGAACCTACCCAGTTGTATGGATTTTTTTAAATTCCATACATAAATATAGCATAATGATACCCCAAAGTCAAAACGTAATAAGTCTGTCCGGAGCAGGCAGGCCTTCGTGCTCAGCAGATCTTCTGGCAGGCTGGGGTCATTCGGCACTGGAATGATTTTGCCGTGCGCTACGGTTTACGGCTCACAAATTTGGCGGAATTCTTCATATTTCTAAGTCGAGGGTCAGTTCCGCCATTTGCTCGCCGTAATCCCTTGCGCACATCTGCCAAAATCTTCCTAATGTGCCTCAGACCCCAGCCTGCCAGAAGACCCAACACCCTCCTTATTTGACAAATCGTGCGTGCCCCGTTCCAAATTCTAATCGATTATCGATTTACTATTTGTAGCTGATTACGTGCAATTCTCATATATCATTTACCGATATTTAAGAATTTGGAACGGGGCTCGCTGGGGCAGACGAGCGTCTTTTTGAAGGCTCCCACTGACCGAAGAGAAATTGCTTAACATTGCGGGGGTTTTGTGCTATATTAATTCGGATATGGGAGATATAGAAGATAAGATACGGAATATAGAGGAGTGGAACAAGGAGAGGGAAAAAATCAAGCCGCTTATAGAGAAAGCTGTGGATTGTCATAATAAGGCGCGTGAAGAAGCGAGGCGCAGGAATTATGAAGAGGCATCGGGGTTATACAGGGAGGCCATCAGGCATTACAGGAGCGCGATCGAACTGAAACCGCGCTTTTACCTCCATGATCTTTTAGAGAGGATAGATCGCGTCGTGGGCGAGCATATAAACAACACGTTTGATCTAAAGACAGCAGGGGATTTACTTAAGACGGAGACAGGCATACACGAGTTTACGGATTTTGTTAACAGGCTGAAGTTTGATGAAAAAAGATATATAGACGCATATAATATAGCTCACGCGTATTCACGGATAGCCAGCATGTATTACGAGGAAAAAGACCTTGAAAGGGCGTACGAATTCTACAACAAGGTCATAGACGCAGGCTGCAACAGGCCTTTTGTGGTCCGCGATAGTTATTTTAATATGGCGAGGATCCTTTTTGACCAAAAGAGGCTCAAGGAGGCATTGGTCAGTTTTGTCGCAGTGCTTTCTTTTGACAGGGGCAATAAAGAGGTCATAGCATATATCGAGGACTGCCTTAAGAGGTTAGGCATAGATCCCAAATACAAAGAGAAATTTCTTGCAGCTACTCCCAGAGAAGCCACAAAACTGATCATGGAGGTATTATGATAGAGAGAAGAACGTATCCCAGGTTTAAACTGAAGTTAGATGCCAGGTACAGGATAATCGACTCTGAAGAGGCGTGGAAGCATGCCGGCGCCAGGAATATCTCCGCGGAAGGCCTGTGTTTTGAGGCAGGTGAGAAGTTGAACGCAGGGACCCATGTGGAGCTGGAGGTGGATTTAAAGGATGATGGCCCTGCAGTGCGCATAGTCGGAGAGATAAAGTGGTCATCAGAGCTGGAGAAGCCGGAAGGCGAAGAAAAGGCATTTTTGAATGGCGTGCGCCTGATCAATATACCTGTCTCGGACGAGAGCAGGTTCTTAAAGTATTATTGCGACAAGATGGTGGAAAAATTATCATGTTATCTTAAGATATAGCCATGAAAAACAAGAATAAATTACAACATATACTGCGGGAGCTGGCTGCGCACCTGCCGTATTCTATTTTCGGCGTCGTGATAGGGATAATGAGTTTAGGTGTCCTGACATTTGTCGCGATTATATTAGATTCAGAGCACCTGCTTCCAAAGGCAGCGCAGGAACTTTTCCATGTATTTCATCCAGTGCACATTCTTTTAAGCGCTATTGTGACAACAGCCATGTTCTGGAAGCACGAAAAGCATTTTTTTAAGACACTCTTTATAGGTTTTGTGGGTTCTATTTTGATCTGCGGCATGAGCGATATATTGCTGCCTTATATCGGAGGCAAGATCCTCGGTACTGAAATGCATCTGCACCTGTGTATTTTGGAACATCCGCAGATTGTTTTACCTTTTGCATTAATAGGTGTTTTGACAGGATTTCTTGTCCCATCAGCGATTGAAAAGAGCACCGAGTATTCCCATTCCATGCACGTCCTTGTAAGCAGTATGGCATCTATCCTATATCTTATCTCCTACGGCCTAACCGAATGGATCCATCTGGCAGGCGGAGTGTTTTTAGTGACGATAATCGCCGTTATGCTGCCATGCTGCCTCAGCGATATAGTGTTTCCTTTGAGCTTTGTGCATGACAAGAAAAGCAGATACTGACATAAGTAAAATATCATTTACTTTAGAGTTGAGAAGGAGGTAATTAATGCAAGAAGTAACTAATCCGTCAACCCACCATGTGACAGCCCGCGAAGATCGTATTTCTATTTTTCAAAAAGTCATATACAGTATAGGAGGCCTTGTTAATAACATTCAGGCCGCCGCGCTTGGATCGATGGTCATTGTTTTGAACCTCGGATTAGGTATGAATCCCGCTTTAGTCGGTCTTATCGGAGCCATTCCCCGCATTGTCGATGCCATATCAGATCCCCTTGTCGGTTACAGTTCAGATAATACCCGGACTAGATATGGACGCCGTAGGCCTTTTATATTCTTTGGAGCTCTTTCTGCGGGACTTTTATTCGCACTGATGTTCCAACTATATAATGGACATAGCGACAGTTTCTATTTCTGGTATTTCTTAGGGTTTCAGGTTCTATTTTTCATCGGATTTACCTGTTATTCGATTCCATGGATTGCGCTAGGGTATGAGATGACACCAGATTATCATGAGCGGACACGATTGCAGGGGGCCAGCAACTTTGTAGCTCAATTTGCATGGGTGATCGCTCCCTGGTTCTTCAAAATCATGAACAACAAGGATATGTTTACAGATATTGTTCATGGAGCGCGAACCCTCGCACTCATCATCGGCGCCTTTATCATGGTTGGCGGTATACTTCCAGCTATTTTCAACAAAGAGAAATTCGGCAGCTTAGCGAAACCTGAAAGACTCAAGGGCCTTTGGAATGTAATGAAAGATTTCTTCAGTGGTTTTGCAGTTGCTTTGAAATGCCGTCCATTTGTTAAGATTTGCGCAGCAACATTCTTGATCTTCAACGGATTCATGCTCGCTTCCGCCTTCTCAGCCTATGTTATTTTCTTTTATGTTTATGGCGGCGATTATTCAAAAGGCGGGACATTGCTTGGTTGGTTTGGTTCGATTAGTTCCGTTTGTACTTTTTGCGTCATCTTCTTGACCACATGGATTTCCACGAAGATCGGAAAGCGAAAAACCTTTTTAATCACCATTTCCCTTTCGATCATCGGTTACGCTTTGAAATGGATAGGGTATAATCCCGATCAGCCATACTTACTACTGATCGCTGCTCCGTTCATAGCGTTTGGCCTGGGATCGCTCTTCACACTGACCGGTTCCATGGTAGCCGATGTTTGCGACCTTGACGAACTCCAGACCGGCACACGCAGAGAAGGTATGTTTAGCGCTATTTACTGGTGGATGGTAAAACTAGGATTAGCAGTTGCATCGCTCCTTTCCGGGATCCTCCTCAATGCGACCGGTTTCAATGTTGCATTAGGCGCCGGTCAAACAGCTCAAACTTTATTGTATATGAGGATCTGTGATATCGGCATTCCGATTATCGCCTCTATCGCTGCTATTTTTATTATTATGACCTTTAAAATCTCAGAAGCTAAGGCATATGACATTCGTAATCAGATCGAAAGACGAAGAGAAGAAAGACGAAGTGAAGCAAGACGAGGAGAAGAAAGACGGAGAGAAGCAAGACGAGGAGAAGCGTAATATAGGTCTCAATTCTGTTTATAAATTGTTTCATGCCTGCTGTATTGCCCCTCCGAATTCGCAAAAGTCTATATGAAAGTCTATATTCGCACTTTCGGCTGACCGTTGGTGTAAGTACCGCGATATGATTTTGGGCATTTTAAAGGGGTTAAGTGATTTGGAGTGAGGGAGTTGTAGAAATTACGCCGTAATTTTAGAAATTAAATTTATAGTTGACATCTCTTTGACAGATGTCAACTTTTAGTTTAGAAGGTTGACATAAGATGGGGGCTTTACCAAAAACCAGTTTTTCTGCTTGACAATAATGTTCACTTATTATATATTGTTCACAGTTTAGTGAACAATAAAGGAGAGGTCTAAGATGCAACGAAATCAAAAGATGAAGAATATTTTTTCGGATAAAGCCACGATTATCCCAAGAAAGATATTGCAGGACCCAAAAAGGGATTGGGTTGTACGGGATTTTACCGGGCCGCAGGGGGTAAGCCTGGGTATGGCTCAAAGCGTGCTTGAAGCTATGGCAAAAAAGGGGTATGTGGAAAGAGTAAAAAAAGGCCCTGACAGTTATACCGTTCTTACCAATAAAGACACGCTTATCACGGATTGGATGAAAGAGTACGAATTTGAGCTAAACACCATTGATTCTTATTACAGCCCGGACAAAAAAGTCTTGGAAAGCATTAAAGATGTTTTGAGACAAGAGCAATACGCGCTGACACTGCATACGGGCGCCAATCTCTTGACTTCTTTTGTGAAGACGGATGAGACATATCTTTATCTTAAACTTGCGGACTGGGATAAAGAGATTCTGGACTTGAGGCAGAAATTGGAGCTAAAAGAGCTTGTGAGAGGCGGGAATTTTCACATCATTCGCCCTTATTATAAAAACAGCGTATTTTTTAACAGGCAGAAAATAAAAGGTTTTGCAGTAGTTTCTAATTTGCAGCTCTATCTTGATCTGTATCACTTTCAGCCGCGCGGCAGAGAGCATGCAGAATATCTTGTGAAGCTTTTGGAAGAGAGAGGTAAAAGTCTTGACTGAATTTGAATATCTCGAGTCCACATTCTTTAAGGTTTTAGGCGATCTTAAAGAGTATCTTGATGAGCTCACGCTTGTAGGCGGTTGGTTATCGTACGTATATGCAAAGTATGTGTGGGGCAATCTCGCTATAAAACCGGTTACCACTGCTGATATTGATTTTGGGCTTGGCGCAGGGAGAACGCGTGTTTATCCAAAGACGATTTTTGAGTTACTTTCTTCGTTAGACTATAAAGAACGGCACCCACGGATGGACAGGATGTATCCTGTAGTGTTATACAAAGAAGGAAAAGTCCGCCTAGATTTTATAGCACCACCCGAGATACAAAAGAATATCATAGAAAAAATAGTAGGTATTCAGATAGACATCAATAAGATCGAAAAGTTCGACTTTTTGCTCAAGCATAGAATCGCTGTGGATATCAAAAATAAAAAAGATATTTATAGAATTCATTGTCCGAAGCCAGTAGCATTTTTATATCATAAAGCCGCTACATTTATTGATCGGGATGATGAACAAAAGCAGGCCAAAGATTTACACTATATGTATTTTATCTTACGTTATGCTCCTGATATAGATACTATTCTTAAAGAAATAATCCGATACAATAAACAGGGCTATTTTAAGGAAACTGACAGGAATCTATCACATTATTTTAACAGAAAAACCAGCAATGGCTGCCTTATGGTGGAGAAAGAAAATGGCCCGGATGCATACATAGATGACTTGAGGCAGGATATATTTGAAAGATTCCAAAATTTACGGGAAGCATTAGGGATGCATAGATGAAGCAGAAAACAATAAGATTTAGCAAGATGAAAATCAGAAATTGCTAAGGGATAAAGATGACAGTTTTTCAAAGCAATAATGAGATGAAGGAAGTTTTTGTTTTTGGGACAGGTGCCTCTAATGGTTCTGCTCATACACCACTAGGGAATGAGCTAATTTGGACTTATCATGAACAATGCTGTCTACAAAGGAGGGTTTAGGATGTTTAAGCAAAAGTTGTTGAAAGTGGTTTTTGTAATAGTAGCGATGTTAATTTTTGTAGTTAGTTCTGTAACAACCACGGCTTATGCTCAGGCTAAGGGTCGAGGACAAAAGGAAACACCTCTGGGGCGGGAAAAAGGAGAGAAAAAGGGTTGGTTTAGCGATGTACCATCTGGATTAGCTAAGAAAGAGGGGTGGGTTCCTCCTGGATGGTCAAAAGGAGAAAAAGAAGGTTGGAAAAATTCTTTTCCTCCTGGTTGGGAAAAGAAAAGCCAAAAAGAACAAAAAGATTGGAAGGAAAATTTAAATGCAGCTAAAAATTCTATAAAAGGGAAAGGCAAAGAGGTGGATTTTTCAGAGGAGGAGATTGATCAAGCCTCTGCC
>JAHIPS010000015.1 GCA_018902915.1 Candidatus Omnitrophota bacterium
CTGGTGTCCAATAGGTGTCCACGCACAGCCCAGAACCAGCCTTTTCGGAAGGAAGGATTTTTAGAAATGTGCCCAGTTTGTGCCCATCTCTCAACCAATCCTCTATAATTTCTTACAAACTCTTATAACTCAAATTTTTCCCTAACCCTTTGGTAAGTAACGTAATTATAATAAATTTAACGAGTTACGAAAATCAGCAAAATCACATTACAAAACCATTGCTCTGCCGTTGAGCTACGCCGGCGCATTTGGAGCGGGTGAACGGGATCGAACCGTCGTAGCTAGCTTGGAAGGCTAGTGCTCTACCATTGAGCTACACCCGCAATGGTGGGCAGAGCTGGATTTGAACCAGCGTAGGCGTGAGCCATCAGATTTACAGTCTGACCCCTTTGGCCACTCGGGTATCTGCCCTTGTCATTTCCCCGTGCTTATCTGACAAACTTGACACGCCCCGTTCCAAATTCTTAAATATTAACAATTGGAATTTGGAACGGGGCACGCACGATTTGTCAGATTAGGCGCGGGCTAACACCTCTGGTAATTTATGTAAAAGATCGCTTGCTATTAAACTGATCTCGCCTTTTTCTTTTGCAGCTAAATCTCCTGCCCTGCCATGCACATACACTGCCAGCCTTGCGGCATCAAACGCCTTCAGGCCCTGCGCCAAAAATCCAGCAATAACACCCGTAAGCACATCGCCGCTGCCAGCTGTTGCCATGCCAGGATTGCCAGTCTTGTTTATGTAATGCTTACCCTTATATACTACGACGGTGCCAGCGCCTTTTAAAACTACTACAGCATTATATTGATCTGCAAATTTTTTTGCAACCCCTAATCTGTTTTTCTTTATATAATTTATATTTTTTCCGATGAGCCGCGACATCTCGCCAGGGTGCGGGGTCACCACGCATTCCCCAGACGTCTTTTTCAAAAGAGACGCATGGCCGGCCAATGCATTCAATGCATCCGCGTCCAGCACCATTGGTTTTTTTATTTCTACAATTAGTTGCCTTACCAGCTTCTGCGTTTCTGGATTAGTCGAAAGTCCGGGTCCCAGCGCTACCACGTCCGAACCAGCAACCTTTTTCAATATCTCCTTCTTCGCCTTTAAAGACACGGTCGCCTCGCGCGTCTCAGGCAAGGCGCACGTCATAACCTCTGTCAGCTTCTTTTCCATTGCCAGATTCAGCGACGCTGGCACGCCCAATGTCACCAGCCCCGCGCCTGCGCGCAAACTCGCTTGCGCGGCCAACGCTGCCGCGCCAGTCAGCCCGCGCGACCCTGCCAGCACAAACACGTGGCCGTAGTCACCTTTATGCGCGTCCCTCTTCCTCTTCTTCAAAAATCTCCTGACTTCCATTACCTAAATGTTCAAGGCTAAGCCTTGAACAAGCTTGTTCAAGGCTTAGCCTTGAACATTTGTGTATCATTGCGCCAGAGGACCGCGTTGCTGACAGCGTAATTAGAGGTGTGCGACATGCTCACAATGATATTGTCCAGCCCATTCCTGTCGGCAAACTCCTTTGCCTCGCCGTGCAGAACTATCTCAGGCTTGCCTTTTTCGTCGTTCAGCACCTCTATGCTCTTCAGCTGTATGCCTGTCCTCGTGTCGCCAAACGCCTTTAACACAGACTCCTTGCACGCGAACCTCGCAGCCAGATTCTCGTAAGGAAACTTTTTGGTATTTACATAATCCAGTTCCCGCTGCGTAAACACCCTTTGCAAAAAACGCTCGCCGTAACTATCGAGCGCCTTTTTCACCCTGTCTACCTCTATAATATCAATACCAGTGCCTATAATCATGTAATCATGCCTCACCTGCAAAGCGTCTTCATATCCCTGACTGCCCTGTAAAGTCCTGCAAACGCAGCCCGCGATATTATTGAATGCCCTATGTTCAGCTCGTTTATGTCCTTGATCCTCGCGACCCTCTTTGTATTGGCATAATTCAAACCATGCCCGGCGTTCACTATAAATCCCAGACTCAACGCAAACTCGCAGGAGCGCTTTATTCTTTCAAACTCGCTGTCCATCGCCTTTTTTGTCTTTGCGTCAGCGTACCTACCCGTGTGTATTTCTATAACGCCGGCGCCGATATCTTTCGCCGCGCGGATCTCGCGCTCGTCAGGATCAATAAAAATACTTACATCAATGCTTTTTTTCCGCAAACCCTCGACAACGCGGCCTATCCTATTTGCATTTTTTAAAACCGACAACCCGCCCTCGGTCGTCAGCTCCTGCCTTTTCTCAGGAACGAGCGTTGCCTGGTCTGGCCTCACCCTCTTAGCGATCTCCACGATCCCCGCGTTTATCGACATCTCGAGGTTGAACCTCGTGCGTACCGCCTTTTTCAACGCCCTGATATCCACGTCATTAATGTGTCTGCGGTCCTCTCTCAGGTGCGCCACGATACTGTCGCACCCTGCCTGCTCGCAGATAACAGCCGCGCGCACAGGGTCTGGCTCTTTGCCGCCCCTCGCCTCTCTTAACGTTGCCACATGATCTACATTCACGCCGAGCTCAGGCATTACTTCTTCTCCACCACGTAACCCTTATTTCCTGCGGAAAGATTGTCTTCGGTATGATCGAACGTCGGCGGCTTGTAAAAATTATCCTGCAATATCCCTTGCTTGCCCAGCTCGCCGTTAACATAAAACCACGTCAACACCGCCAGAGCGAGAGAGAAGACCTTCATCCAAAAATTATTTACGATCCAGTTTTTCATTGCTTACCCCAGTTAAAAAGCGAAGCCTTTTTCTTTTTATCCGACCTGAGAAGATTACCCAGCATCCTCTCCAGCGCGTCCTTATCAAGGTCGCGTGTGAGCCTGCCGTCTGTCGCTATTGAAACAGCGCCTGTCTCTTCAGAAACAATAATCACTGCGCAGTCAGCCTCCTCGCTCAGGCCCAGTCCTGCCCTGTGTCTTGTGCCCAGCGTCCTGGAGACTTTTGGATTCTGCGTGAGCGGGAAAAGACAACCCGCGCCCACGATCCTGTCGCCGGAGATCACGACGCCGCCGTCGTGGAGCGGCGTGTTCGGCATAAAAACTGTTACGAGGAGTTCTGCAGTGACATTAGCGTCCATCATTATGCCGCTCTCGACATAATTAGCCAGGGCGCTTTCTTTCTCGATCGCGATAAGCGCGCCTACCTTTCTCTTTGAAAGCGAAAGCGCTGCCTTTGTCACTTCCTTGATGACCTCGCTCTCCCTGAAAAAAATCCCGGACCAGCGGTGCTGGCCAATACTCGCCAGGCCACGTCTCAACTCCGGTTGAAATATGATCAAAAATGTAATGACCGATATGGGGAAGAGTTTTGTAAAGATCCAGTTTATGGTGTCCAGGCCGAGCCTCTGGGTTATAATAAAAAAGAGGCCCACGAGTGTTATACCTTTTAATACCTGCACGCCGCGCGTGCCCCTGGCAAACACCAGGATGAAATAAAAGACAAACCACAACACCCCTATCTCGACCAGCATCTTGATCAAACTGATATAATCAGACATTTACGGTTTCTCCTGACCGGACAATCGCGTCAACGACCATGGCGACCTGCTTCATCTCCCTGACATCATGCACCCTCACGATGTCAGCCCCGTTTTTTATCGCGAGCGTTGCTGCAGCAGCTGTCCCGAATATCCTTTGCTTCGGCTCGGTCCCTAAAATATTTCCTATGAACGATTTTCTCGACGGCCCCACGAGTATTGGTTTGCCCAGCGCCTTGAGGCGCGAGAGATTGTTCAGTATCTCTAAATTATGTTCGAATGTCTTTCCGAAACCAATGCCCGGATCTATTATGATATTTTCTTTTTTTACGCCTGCCTGCTCCGCGCGCCTGACTAACCAGCCGAGTCTTTCCGCGATCTCCTCAATGACGTCGCTGTAAACCGGCGCCTCCTGCATTGTCCGCGGCTCGCCTTTTATGTGCATGATAATAACCGTGGCATTGTAACGAGTCACCACATCCAGCATGCGGCCGTCGCCTTCCAGCCCGGTTATGTCATTCACGATTGCCGCGCCCGCAGCCAGTGCCTGTTCCGCGACCGCTGCCTTGCGTGTATCAATGGAAATCGGGACCCGCAGCCTCTTCGCGACCCTCTCCACGACCGGCACCACGCGCGCTATCTCCTCTGCCTCGTCCACCGGCGCTGCGCCAGGCCGCGTTGACTCGCCGCCCACGTCGATAAAGTCAGCGCCCTCAGCCGCGATCCGCTCTGCCTCTTCCACGGCGCGGCCCACGTCCTTGTACACGCCGTCGCCGCTAAACGAATCCGGCGTCAGATTCAGTATTCCCATTATCCGCGTCCGCATATCCACCCCATCCCCAAGTTGACAAATCTGACATTGTCAAAATTGTCAACTTGAGCAGGAAGCACGAGTTTTCGCACCTCCTCTGAATCCATTACTTCTTTTTCCAGCAATTTCTCTGCCAGGAGATTTAGCTTGTCTCTGTTGTTTGCCAATTCCTTTTTTGCCCTTGTGTAACAATCCTCCATGATCTTGCGCACTTCTTTATCAATATCAACAGCTGTCTGCTCGCTGTAATTTTTTTCCTCGGTGATGTCGCGTCCCAAAAATATCTGCTGCTCGCGCCTGCCAAAAGTCACATTGCCCAGCTTGTCGCTCATGCCCCATCTCATTACCATGTCCCGCGCGATATCTGTCGCCTTTTCCAGGTCATCCTGCGCGCCAGTTGAAAGCTCCTTGAACACGTTGTCCTCGCTCGCCCTGCCGCCGAGTATACCCACTATTTTTCCTAAAAGCTCTTTTCTTGTAACAATATACCTGTCCTCGATCGGCAATCTCATTGTATAACCGAGCGCGATGCCTCTCGGTATGATCGAAACCTTGTGCAATGGGTCTGCGCCAGGAATGAGTAGCGCCAGAAGCGCGTGGCCTGACTCGTGATACGCGATTATCTTTTTCTCCTCCGCGTTTATCACGCGCGTCTTTTTCTCAGGCCCGGCAATAACCCTTTCAATAGACTCCTGCATCTCCTTTATGGTCACGCTGTCATTGTCTCTTCTCGCAGCCAGGAGCGCTGCCTCGTTTACCAGATTCGCGAGGTCTGCGCCTGAAAAACCAGACGTCTGTCTTGCAATAATCTTAAGGTCCACTTCCTTGCCTAATTTTATACCCCTGACATGCACCTTTAATATCTCTTCCCTTCCTATAATATCAGGCCGTGAGATAACAATTATCCTGTCAAACCTGCCCGGCCTCAATAGCGCAGGGTCTAAAACATCAGGCCTGTTAGTCGCTGCAATCAATATCACACCTTCCTGCGTGTTAAACCCGTCCATTTCCACTAAAAGCGCATTCAATGTCTGTTCGCGCTCATCGTGTCCGCCACCGATCCCCGCAAACCTCTGCCTGCCAACCGCGTCTATTTCATCAATAAAAATAATACAACCCTTGCCGCCCATTTTCGCGGCCTTCTTTGCCTGCTCGAATAAATCGCGCACCCTCGATGCCCCAACGCCCACAAACATTTCAACAAAGTCTGAGCCGCTGATGCTGAAAAACGGCGTGCCTGCCTCTCCGCTCACTGCCTTTGCGAGAAGCGTCTTTCCAGTGCCTGGCGGACCCATGAGTAAAACTCCCTTCGGGATCTTGCCGCCGAGCTTCTGAAATTTCTTCGGGTCTTTTAAAAATTCTATGACCTCTTTGAGTTCTTCTTTTGCCTCATCTACTCCGGCAACATCACTAAATGTCACCTTTGCCTTGTCTCCGGAGATCTGTCGCGCCCTGCTTTTGCCAAATGAAAGGATCTTGCCGCCGCCATGCGACGCGCTCCTGTAAACAAAAAACCACAAAAACCCGATAAATAAAATCATGGGACCAAGCGAATAAAAAAGATTCGCCCACAATGTCTTTGGCGGTCTCACGTCAAAATCCACCACATTCTGTCTGAGCATCCTCAATAGATCCTGATCCTGCCCAGGTATATGCACTGTAAAATTAGCGCCGCTCGAAAACACGCCCTTGATGAGATCATCCATCTTGACAGCCGACGCTATGGCGCCTGTCTCCTGGTTGGTCTCGACCAGCCTATAAAAATCGCCGTAGCCCAGTTCTTTCTGCGCCGGCTGCGTGGAAAAAGAACCGCTCATCATGTAAACCATGAGCAGAAAGATCCCCACCCAGAAGAAAACATTCTTCCCGAGCTTGTTCTTATTATTATCTTTCTTTTTATTTTTATCTGGTATTGTAGGTTTCATATAGATTTATATTATAGCACCTGTATCCCAAAAATCAACCCCGTTCCAAATTCTTAAACGAATCTCTTGACAATATTTAAGAATTTGGAACGGGGCACGCCCCTAAACTTAGACTTAGAGTTGTCCTGTTTTTGACGACGTTCACCCCGCCAGGCAGATCCACTATTGAATTCACGGGTCTATCATCTATCAGCTCCTGCATCTCTTTCCAATGCTGATAGGTCAACCTCCTCAAATCGCCTTTGAGCTCGTGCAGCGCAGCCCTTAAAATCCTTTTTCTTATTGCCTCTGGCTGTCTCTTGAATCTTTTAATGTCAATCAGGATCTCGCCATTTTTAATCCTTGAGACGCTTTTAAATTTCCTCTTTGCAAATCGCTCCAGGAAATCATTTTCCAGGCGGAGATTCTCAGCCATATTGGACAAGACCTCTTTTACATTGGGGTTGAAATTATCTTCCAGATACGGTATCAACTCGCGCCTGACTTTGTTTCTTGTAAAAATAGTCTTCGCATTTGAGGAATCGTGCCGGAATTTCAATTTACTGGCCTTCAAAAATTTCTCGATCTCGCGTCTCGAGATTTCAACAAGCGGCCTCATGATCTTAAACCCCTGCATGTCCTTGAGCGGATTCATGCCGCCCAGTCCTGCCATGCCAGAGCCTCGAACCAGCCGCATGATCACTGTCTCTGCCTGGTCATCTTTATTGTGGCCGACCGCGATTTTTTTTACTCCCTTAGCCCTGCAGACCCTTTTGAAAAAATCATAGCGTTCAAACCGCGCGGCCTCTTCAGGAGAAATTCCTTTTTCTTTTGCGATCCGCGGCACGTCTATTTGCTCGCAAACGATCTCGAGCCCCATTTTCTCCGCGAGTTCTTTGCAGAACCTGCTGTCAGCCGCTGATTCCTCGCCCCTGAATCCATGATCCAGGTGCGCGACATATATATCTATCCCATATTTATTCTTGAGAGAGAAAAGCACGTTGAGGAGCGCCACAGAATCAGGTCCTCCGGAAAGACCCACTAAAACCTTGTCGCCCTTCTCGAGCATGCCGTATTTTTTTATTGTAGATTTGACCTTGTCAATAAGCATTGGCGGGGATGGTAGCGGCGAGTGGATTCGAACCACTGACGCGCCGGGTATGAGCCGACTGCTCTGACCAGCTGAGCTACGCCGCCGAAATTTTTGAAAAAAATTTCGATCCCGAGTCCGCCTCAGGCGGACAAGGGACCTATTTACTTTTTCAATACCTCATTCAAACTCCCTGTCCTGTATCCTTCCATATCTAAAACAATATAATTAAAACCCAACCTCTTCAAGCGCCTTACTATTTTATCACAAAATTTCTTTTTGAAAAATCTTTTTATGTCTTTTTTATCAACCTCTACTCTCGCGATGCCAGCGTGGTGCCTCACCCTTACATGCTTCACGCCCAACCCCCTGATAAACCCCTCTGCCTTTTCTATTCTCTCCAATGTGCTTTTGCAGATCTTTTCTCCGTAAGGAACCCTGGACGCAAGACATGGCATGGCCGGCAGATCCCATGTCTCCAGCCCCATTTTTTTAGAATATCTTCGCAAGTCACTCTTTTTTATTCCCGCTTCTTCCAAAGGACTCCTCACTCTGAACTCCTTTTTGGCCTTGCCGCCTGGCCTGTAATCTTTTTTATCGTCGAGGTTTGACGCGTCTAAGACAAATCTAAACTCGCCCCTCCTGGCAATATTTTTCAAATCCCTGAACAGTTCCTTTTTGCAATAATAACACCTGTCTGCCGGATTTCTAGTAAAATTCTTATTTTTCATCTCATCTGTAAAAATCACGCTGTGCCTGACGCCCAGTGACTTTGCAAATCTTTTTGCCTGCGCCAGCTCGGAACGCGTGTACGTGGCTGACGCAGCCGTGACAGCCAGCACATTCTCCCGCGGCAACACGTCCCTCGCGACCTTCAGCAAAAAACTCGAATCCACGCCGCCTGAAAACGCCACCACAGCGCTCTCGCATTCCCTCAAAATCTTCTCGAGCTTCTCTACCTTACCCATACCCCTCATCCTCAAGTTGACAATTTTGACATTGTCAGATTTGTCAACTTGAGCGCTACGCAAGCACGCTGTCTATCCAGCCGCCGCCGACTACGTACTCGCCCTCGTAAAACACAGCTGCCTGGCCAGGCGTGATCGCCTCCTGCGCTTCCTGAAATTCCACCTCGATCTTGCCGCCGGCCGCCGCCTTTAAAACCGCCTTTGCCTTTTTATGGGTCGAGCGTATCTTGACCTCTGCTTCAAATTCGCCCTCATGTCTTTTCCCAAACCAATTCAGATCCTTGACTAAAAACCTCTTCTTTTTAACCTCTTGAGAATCTCCAACAACCACGACATTCTCTTCCGGCCTCACGCCTATTACATAAAGCGGCCTCTTGTGCGAAATCCCCAGCCCCTTGCGCTGTCCTATTGTGAAATTCCAATAACCATCATGCTCGCCCAGGACTTTGCCGCTGGCGTCGACTATTTTTCCTTTTTTAATTCCTATTCCGCGGTCCTTGCTTATAAAACCAGAATAATCGTCATCATGCACAAAACATATCTCCTGGCTCTCCGCCTTTTTATGAAGTTTTAGCCCTAACTCCCTGGCCTTTAGCCTGACATCCTCTTTATTGAGCCCGCCTACAGGAAAAAGCACCTTTTGAATCTGCTCGCCTGTAAGCGAAAACAATACATACGACTGGTCCTTGGCCTTGTCCGCGGATTCCTTTAATTTGTAAAATCCATTATTCTCGATCCTCGCGTAATGCCCCGTGGCAATAAAATCGCATCCCAGCTCCTCCGCCTTTTTTAGGAGTCCCCCGAATTTTATTTTTTCATTGCAAACAATGCAGGGATTTGGCGTGCGGCCGCTAAGATATTCATTTGTAAAATAATCAATGACCTCTTTTCGAAACGCATCCTCAAAATTCAGGACATAATGCCTGATGCCGAGTGAGTCACAAACCCTTTTAGCGTCTTCGATGTCCTGCAAAGAGCAGCAAGATCTCTCGTTATACTCGCCGCAATACTCCTTTGACCATATCTTCATGGTCCCGGCTATGACCTCGTAGCCCTGCTCCTTTAAAATAGCAGCAGCCGTGGCGCTATCCACGCCGCCGCTCATCGCGACCATCACCCTCTGCTTCTTCATCATGCCCTCATCCCTTAACTTGACAAATGAGCAATGCACGTTTGTCAAGTTAAGGAGTTATGGATGGCCCGCGCTGCGCGCTTGCCCGCGCCCATTGCCGCGATTACAGTGTCGTCGCCCAGCGTGGCGTCGCCGCCAGCGTACACGCCTCTCACATTGGTCGCCTGCGTGTTCGGGTCCACCTCTATCTTGTCCCACTTGCCCAGCTTCAACTCAGGCGTTGCCTTTAAAAACACAGGGTTGGGGCTCTGCCCGATTGCCACCACGACAGTATCCACGTCCATGACAAACTCCGAGCCCTTAATAGTAATCGGCCTTCTCCTGCCTGAGGAGTCCGGCTCGCCCAGCTCCATCTTCACACACTCCATTGCTTTCACAAATCCCTTGTCGTCGCCGATTATCTTTTTTGGCAGCGTCAGCATGTGAAGTTCGATGCCCTCTTCCTTGGCGTTCTCTATCTCTTCCTGCCTCGCAGGCATTTCTTTTTCAGACCGCCTGTATATAATGAACACCTTTTCCGCGCCCAGCCTGAGCGAAACCCTTGCCGAGTCCATCGCAGTGTTGCCGCCGCCGATCACAGCAACCTTCTTACCTATATTAATAGGTGTGTCGTATTCTGGAAAAAGATACGCCTTCATCAGGTTCGCCCTTGTTAAAAGCTCGTTTGACGAATACACCCTGTCAAGATTTTCGCCGGGTATTTTCATAAAACTCGGGAGGCCCGCGCCTGTGCCGACAAACACGACCTTGTACCCTTCAGCGAACAATTCCTTTAATGTCGTGTTTATGCCGACGATAAAATTCGTCCTGACCTCGACTCCCAGCGACTTCAAATACTCGATCTCTTTCTTCACGATCTCTTTCGGCAAACGAAATTCCGGTATACCGTAAACTAAAACCCCACCCGCAGTATGCAGGGCCTCGAAAACAATGACCTGGTATCCTAATCTTGCCAGATCGCCAGCGCACGTTAGTCCTGCTGGCCCGCTCCCTATTACAGCGATTTTGGAATCGCGTTTTTGTGTAATGTGTAAAGTGTAATGTGTAATGTTGTTGAGCTCCCAATCTGCCGCGAATCGCTCGAGCACGCCTATGTTTATGGGTTTGCCCTTTGCGTTCAACACGCACGCAGCCTCGCACTGGTCCTCCTGCGGACACACCCTGCCACAAACGCCAGGCAGGTTATTTTTTTCCTTTACGATCTTTATTGCCTCGTCAAATTTTTTATTCTTTATCGCCTCAATAAAACGCGGTATGTCTATTTCCACCGGGCAATTCGCGGAGCACTTTGGCTCTTTGCAAAAAAGACACCTCGTCGCCTCTTTGACTGCCTCTTCCTCAGACATGCCCAGCGCCACCTCGTTGAAATTTTTCACTCTATCTTTTGGGCTTTGTTTTTTCATTGCAGTATCCCTCTTATCTTGCAGGCGTGCGCCTCCTTGTCCTTAAACAAAGACTGCCTCGCCATCATCTCCTCAAAATTCACCTCGTGCGCGTCAAACTCCGGCCCGTCAACGCACGCAAACCTTGTCTCGCCAGCCACCTCTATCCTGCACGAACCGCACATGCCAGTGCCATCCACCAGTACGGTGTTCAGCGACGCCAGCGTCTTTATCCCGGCCGGCCTTGTCATATCCGCCACGACCTTCATCATCACGGCTGGCCCGACAGCATACACCAGGTCTATGTTCGCGCCGGAATCCATCAATCTCTTGAGCACGTTTGAGACAAAGCCTTTTTCACCATCAGAACCATCGTCAGTTGTAACAAAGATCTCGTCGCACACCTTGCTGAGCTTGTCCTTAAAGATCACGAGCTCTTTGTTTCTCGCGCCAATGATCACGATAACCTTGTTGCCGGCGTTCTTATACGCTCTTACCACAGGATAAAGCTCCGCGATGCCGACACCGCCGCCAATACAGCACACTGTGCCGAACTTTCGCGCGTCTGTCGCATGCCCCAGCGGACCCACCACGTCCTCTAGCGCGCTGCCCGCCTTTTTCTCTGTCAGCTTATGCGTGGTTACGCCGACCACCTGATACACGATCGTGATATTTTTTCCGTTTATATCAGCTATTGTCAAAGGTATGCGCTCGCCTTTTTCATCGATCCTTATCATCACAAACTGGCCACCCGCAGCCTTTTTAGCGACCAGTGCTGCCTCGAGATCCATCCTGAAAACAGCCGGCGCTATTTTTTCATTAGATAATATTTTAAACATTCTCGTCTCCTATTAATCTTAAACCCTTCAGCGTCAGATCCGGGTCTATCCTGTCAACGCCCTTGCAATAAGTCCCTATTAAAGTCGACATGCCTCCCGTTGCGATAACTCTGGCATTCCTGCAATATTTCTTTTTCAATTTCTCGACGAGCCCGTCGCACAAACTGCTAAACCCGTAAATCGCGCCGCTTATCATGCTCTCGCTCGTCTCTTTTCCCAGGATGCTTTTCGCCTTCCTTAAACGCACCTTCGGCAGCAAATACGCCTGCTCTGAAAGCGCGTTAAGCGAGATCTCGACCCCTGGCGCGATCACGCCGCCCAGGTATTCCTTTTTCCTGTTCACCACGTCTATTGTTATTGCAGTCCCAAAATCAACCACTATGGCGGCACCGCCATATAGCTCGTATGCAGCCCTTGCATTAACGAGCCTGTCCTGGCCTACCTGGCCTGGATTTTTGTACAGATTCTTGACGCCGCTGTCAATATCCCTGCCCACCACCACCAGGATTTTTCCGACGCTGATCTTTTTCAGCGCCCTGTCGAGCCGTTGCAGCACCTTTGGCACAACGCTCACAATCACAGCCACATCCACCTTGCCTGCGTACGGCCTGTATTGTTTTTCCAGATCCTTAGAGTAAGTAGGAACCCTGAACCTCTTCTTTAGAGTCCTGCCCTGAAAAACCCCATTATTTATATTCGTATTCCCTATATCAATCGCTAATAACATCTCCAACTGTTCAAGGCTTAGCCTTGAACATCTCCTATGTTCAAGGCTAAGCCTTGAACAGTTAAACGCGTGGCGCTTACCTCAGCATTGTCACGTCGCCAGCCAGGATCCGCTCGTTAAGCCCGGAATCCATGCGCAATATCAGCGCGCCCTCTTTATCCACATCCAGCACATGACCTGATACAAGCCTATTATGATAATTTATTTGCACCCTTCTGTCAAGCACTGCTGAAAGCGCCTTGTATTCTTTTATAATATCCGATATCTTGCCGCTATTAAATATTTTATAATATTTATCAATGCATTCGAGTAGCTGTCTTACAAATTCCAATCTCGAAACCTCTTCGCCTTTTTCCGCCATAAGCGAACTCGCGCCCTCCGGCAACATCTCCTCCTTTGTATTTATATTAATGCCGATGCCCAGCACTATAAAATTAATCTTGTCCGGTTCAGCATTCATCTCTGTCAATATCCCGCAGACCTTGCCGCTATTGATCAAAACATCGTTGGGCCATTTGATCAATGCCTTAAGGCCCAGCTTTTCCCGTATTGTCTTTGCAACAGCTAGCGACGATAGTAGCGTGATGCTGGATATCTCCCTCGGCAAGATATCAGGCCTTAGGATCATTGAAAAATACGCGCCCTTGCCTTTGGGCGAGATCCATTTCCTGCCCATCCTGCCACGGCCTTTTGTCTGGTATTCAGCCACGACCACGCTGCCTTCTTCCTCTCCTGACATTGCCAGATCATACGCCGCCTCATTCGTTGACCCTATTTCTTTGTAAGAATATATCTTTTTGCCGATCAATTCCGTATTGAGCTCCCATTTTAATTCAATCCCTGTCAGCCGGTCAGGCGCTGAAATTAATTTATACCCGAGGTGCGGTGACGCCGCGATATCATACCCCTCGTCGCGCAGCTTCTCAACGTGCTTCCACACAGCGGTCCTGGAAATCCCCAGCGCCTCGCTCAATTCCTCACCAGAAACATACCCGCCATCCCGCTTCTTAATAAAATCCAATATCCTCTCGTCCGTCATACCGCCTCTTCCGCTATATTGGACAATTCCTGCATTGCACGTTTTGTCCAATATTGGACAAAACGTGCAATGCTCATTTTGTCCAATTTAGGAATTGCGCAGCGCCCTGATCTGGTCGCGCAGCTCAGCCGCGCGCTCAAACTGCAGGTTGCGGCCGCACAACTCCATCTCCCGCTGCAGCTCAGCCACGAGCGTCTCGCACTCGTACTCGTCTTCGTTCTGGCCAGCCGCGCCCAGCGTAACTGCCTTTGCCTCCTTGACCCTCTCGATCCCGTCCCTCACTGCCTTTTCTATTGACCGCGGCGTAATATTGTTCTTCTTGTTAAACTCGACCTGCCTCTGCCTGCGCCTCTCTGTCTCCTCGATCGCCCTTAGCATCGACCCTGTCACTGTATCCGCGTACATTATCACCTGTCCGTCAATGTGCCTCGCTGCCCTTCCAGCCACCTGTATCAGTGACGTCTCTGACCGCAAAAAACCCTCTTTGTCCGCGTCCAGTATTGCCACGAGTGACACCTCCGGCAGATCCAGTCCCTCGCGCAAAAGATTTATACCCACGAGGCAGTCAAATTTTTTCTTGCGCAGATCCTGCAGGATCTCAACACGCGCGATCGTGTCGATCTCCGAATGTATATACGTGACCTTTACCCTGGCGTCCTTTAAATACGCTGCCAGATCCTCTGCCATGCGCTTGGTCAATGTCGTTACCAGCGTCCGCTGCCCTTTGGCTGCCCGCGCCTTCACGTTTTCTATAAGGTCCGCGACCTGTCCTTCTGTAGACTTCAAAATAATCTCAGGGTCGATCAGCCCTGTCGGCCGTATCAGCTGCTCGACTACCTGCTTTGAATCTTCCAATTCATAATGCGACGGCGTGGCTGACACAAAGACCTTCTCGCGCACCGCGTCCATGAACTCGTCAAAATTCAAGGGCCTGTTATCCAGCGCTGACGGCAGCCTGAACCCATGCTCGACCAGCGTCAGCTTTCGCGCGCGGTCGCCGTTGTACATGCCCCTCAGCTGCGGCAACGTGACATGCGACTCGTCGATAATCGTCAGAAGATCCTCTGGAAAATAATCGATCAGGCAATAAGGCCTGGACCCTGCAGGTCTGCCGCTCAAATGCCTTGAGTAATTTTCAATGCCATTGCAAAATCCCAGCTCCTTCAGCATCTCTATGTCGTAGCGCGTCCTTGAGCCGAGACGCTGCGCCTCGAGCAATTTATTCTGCGCCTTTAATTCCTTGACCCTCTCGTTTAATTCCGTCCATATCGTGGATATTGCCGCGTTAATCCTGTCCTGCGTCGTGACAAAATGCTTTGCAGGATAGATCGCGATCTTCTCGACCTCTTCCAGCACCTCGCCGGTCAGCGCGTGGATCTCGCAGATCTTCTCGACATTGTCGCCAAAAGAATACACCCTGAACGCTGTCTCTTTATACGCGGGAAATATCTCGACAATATCGCCCCTGACCCTGAAACACCCCCTTTTGAAATCCACGTCATTC
>JAHIPS010000016.1 GCA_018902915.1 Candidatus Omnitrophota bacterium
CCATGTAATTTTAGTCTGAAGGCGATTGCGTTTTGCTGACCACGCCAAAACTTCTTTGGACAAGATACGTTTCTGGCTAATACGTCTATCTAGACATTGTTTTGAAAGCGCGGACAACTCAATTTCGGCCATGTTCAACCAACTGGCTTTCTTGGGCGTATAAACCATCTCAAAACATTGGGACAACGCAAAGGCCTCGGGCGCATCAAAGACTTCGTAAAACGAAGATGGATTATGCGTGTTTAGATTATCCTGGACCAGGATAATCTTATCGGCTTCAGGGTAATGCGAGACCAGCTTTTTCATAAATTCAGCATAATCTTTCTTAGTTTTACGTTCTGTGACTTTAACAATACGGTGTCCGGCTAAAGGTTCAATGGCCATAAGCACAACAGCTGTTCCGTTACGTTTATAATGATAATCCTGACGTTCAACATGCCCGGGTTTCATGGGAATCGGCATAAGAACATTGTCCAATAACTGGCATGGGCGTTCGTCAAAACAGACAACAGGACGTCGAGGATCATAGGGTTTTTCATAAATATCAAGGACTTGCTCCATACGCCAAAGGTACTCAGCTGTGATAACGCCGATACACCATTGTTTCTTTAGGTGAGGCTTGAGTTCGTTTTTTTTAAAATGTTGCGTATACTTTGATACGAAATACTCTCAACGATGTCCAATTCTACGACACTATCGGCCAATAAACGCAGGCTCCAACGGGCATGGCCTTCAGGAGGCTTACTACAGGCGATAGCCGTAATTTTGGCCATGGATTTACCGTTAAATTTGGAGGGTTGTCCTGAGCGTGCCGCTTCTTGAATGGCTCGTTCTAATCCTCCACGGTGATAACGCCGCCGAATATTGAATATGGTTGCCAGACATACACCTAACGCGTCGGATATTTCTTCGTCTGTTTTGCCTTTGGCTTCATCGGCTAATAGCAAAATCCGGCATCGCGTGATCTTTCGCGCCTTGTCTTTGCCTGACTCAACAATCTTTTGCAGGTACTGCCGTTCATGTTTGCTCAATTTAACACGGTGGTTTTTTTGGCTCATGGCTTATCTCCTTTCTTTAGAAGATAATACCATGAAATCTATAAACTATCAACAACTAATTTAACAATGCAATACGCGCACTCCTGCCCCAAAAACACCCTTATTAGCATAAATATTAAAGCTATATTAATTATTTTATATATTTTCTTCATAATTAAACTTTTTAAAAAGTTCCCCATATCTGTAGGCATAAAAAGGCCATTTTTCCCATGGCCTTGCACTATCTCTTATTAATCATATTTTAACAAATAATGACGATAAGTCAAGAAAATTTAATACATCAATCAGACTAAAGAGTTACCACGCCGCTATCGCTATAGAGTGACAAAAATAGCAGCATGTACTCTCTTATGTGGCGGGTCAGGAGGAAATTCTGCCTGATATGCTCCTTGCCATTCTCGCCAAGCTTCCTGGCATACTCCGGCGCGTTCAAAAGCTGTTTTATGGCAAACGCAGCGCCTTCTATGCTGTGGCATAAAAGTCCGCCGTACTTGTGCTTTATCTGCAATGGGATACCGCCCACAGCTGACGCTACAACAGGCTTGGCCTTCCAAAGCGCCTCAGAAACAGTTAGCGCGAAACCTTCCCTTATAGACTTCTGGACTATGACGTCCGAGACTCGCTGCAGCACATTTATCTCATAAGGTATATCCTCGACCAGCAATGCGTGAATATCAGGATCGCCCCCGGCTGCCTCGAGCACCTGGCCGTATATCTTGTCTGTCTCAGGGTCATCAGCAGCGCGATTTCCGACCAAAACCAGCTGGCAATCAACGTATTTTTTTACCATCTTATACGCCTCTATGACTCCCACGGGATCTTTAAGCGCGTCGTACCTTGATATCTGGCATACAATCGGTTTTTGACGCGGGTCTATCTTGTACTTATTTAAAACCGCGTCTATCTCATCTTGCGTAACCTCTCTATTTTTATCGCTAAACGGGTCTATAGACGGCGATATCAAAACCTGCTTTGGTTTCATCTTGTGCGAGAAATGAGCGCTTGAGAATATAGCCGCGTCATACTGGTCAATAAAATTTGACAGAAAATCCCACACCTTCCTGTCCGGGGCTGAGACATCCACATGACAGCGCCATATCCATTTGCTTTTCCTCATCCCGGATTTTCTCTTTACGAGCGCTATTGGCTGCGGGTCATGTATAAACATTATATCGCCGTACAGGTTCATCTCTCTTATATTCTGGCTGCTGATGTCATTGAAGGTCTTCCACATTTCTTTTGTGATAAGCGTGTCTTTACCGTGCAGGGCATTGTGGATGCTTTTGGTTACGTCAAAGAAATCCGGAGAACCCTTGATTATATCCCACTGCGTATTGACGCCAAGCTCCTGCATAAGAGGCAGGATCTTGGATAGTATCTCAGCTACGCCTCCGCCCACAGCAGTGGAATTGATATGCTGGATCACCTTGCCCTTCAGATAACCGGCCAGCATCCTTAACTCATCTATCTTACTTTTGCCTACTATCGGTTCGTATCTATCAATCTTTTGCATCCCGCACCCTTTGTTCGACTATTCCTATGAGCTTTTTTCTCAGATCTTCCATGGTATACGTATACGGATCTATAGATGTTATTTTTTCAGCCAGCGCCACTTCCTTTAAAGACGTACCCAGCCAGAAAGAAAAATCGTTCGTCTCTTTGTCGAGCCTTAACCTAGCCTCGAACATGTGAAAATATATCGAATTGGTCGTGACCTTTTTCAGTATGTTTAAAAAATCCTTCAGGTCCTTTGCCACATAAGGCGTGGGAAGTATAAAGCTCACGCTCTTTATAAAATGGAATACCTTGTCAGGCGAGGCAAATCTCGACTTCGCCCTTGGGTTCTCTCTTGTGTAATCCCTTATCACTCTTATTATTTCGTTTCTTAGGGCGCGTATAGTGTGGTATTGGATCGTATCAATGCTCGCTATCTTTTCAGCCATGACCTCTTCGTTCAACGCGTTAGCTATCCAGTAGGCAAAATCATTCGGCGGCTCAGGTGAAAGCTGTTCGTGCTGCTGCAGAAAATGGTGGGTATGGTAATATATGGACGAGCCGGATACTGTCTTTATAAGGTCTAAAAGCTCTTCTATATTCGACGCCCTTAACCCTGTCAGCACCTTCAGATGAAGACGCGTGTAAAACCTGAAGCTCTTTTCATTATTTTTCTTCGCCGACTCTGCCATATCGTCAGTATAATATTATGAAAACAAAAATAAGTCAACCAAATTAACCCTTAACCCTTAAGCTGACAGTATCTTTATGAATCTCTCTACCTCTCTCGGGCTTTTCAAAAAATAATCCGCCTTTATTGCCTTTTTGGGCCTTCCCACAAAAATTGACACGCCTCTCCTTTTGATAGCGCGGAAGGCATCCCTGTCAGTGACATCATCCCCGAGATAAACCGGCAATGCCTTTTTGTGCCTCCCAAGTAAATACTGGACCGCCTTTCCTTTATCCCAGTCAATACCAGGCCTTACCTCTAGAACCATTTTTCCAGCTGAAATCCTTATCTTTTTTGAAATGACATAAGGTTTTACAATCCTCGCGAATATCTTTTTTACCAGGCCTTTTTTTCGTGAACTCACGAGCCTGAAGTGTATGCTCAGCGTGCATCCCTTGTCCTCTACAATAACGCCTTTTATATGCCTTAATTCCTTTTTAAGATGCAGTTCGATCTTATTTAACAAATTCTTCGTTGATGCGCCCTTTGGTTTTAAGATCTCGCGTCCTATTTCCTCTATCTCGAGCCCGTGATTGCCTGCATATATAAGACCTTTAACGCCGACCATGTTTTTTACATTTTTAAGAGACCGGCCGCTTATAATAGCTATTATAAATTTGGGATTTTTTCGTAATTTTCTGATTAAATTTTTGACTCTGGGAGATATCCTTGCCAGTTCAGGCCTTGAGACAATAGGCGTTAGCGTGCCATCATAATCAAAGAATAAACACACCCGGCGGGATTTTCGTATCTTAGAGGAGATCTTGTTCCAATTGCTGAAAAGATATCTCATTCTTTAAACTCGAACTTTAGGAGGGCTGAGAGGACCTTGCCCGCCCATTTATAGATATTATTCTGCGCGACCTGCTCCCTCATCTTTTGCATGCGGAAGTCTGCTTCTTTTTTATCCATCTCTATCGCGATCTTTAATTTATCCGCAAAGTCATCTATATCATATGGATTTATCATAACCGCGTCATGCAGTTCCCGCGCAGACCCTGTAAACTTGCTCAATACAAGCACTCCGGTATTATCACTACGCGCAGAAACATATTCCTTTGCCACCAGGTTCATGCCGTCGTGGAGAGGGCTGACTATACAGATATTCGCCAGCTTATAAAACGCCATGACCTCTGGATAATTTATATACCTCCTCACAAAGATTATAGGAGTCCATCCCTCGTGCGAGTGTTTCCAGTTTATCTCCTCGACAAGAGCGTTTATCTCGTCATTAAGGTTTTTGTACGCGGGTATGTGCATCCTTGAAAGGCGGCCCATCTGTATAAATACAAACTTGCCCCTGTACTCGGGATACTTTTCCACGAATCTATCCACCGCGCGCAGGCGTTCGAGTATGCCCTTTGTATAATCGATTCTGTCCAGACCCAGCATGATAAAATCATAATGCAGAAGAAACTCTTCCTTCAGGCTCTGCATATATTCTTTGACCTCTTTAGACTCTGCAAGCTCTTCAACATATTTATCATCAACCCCTATGGGAAAAGGCCTTATCATTGTCTCGTGACCGCCTTTTATAATAGAAAATCTTTCTCGGTCAACCCTTGCCTCTATCTCCTTTTCCACGGTGGATATAAAATTCTCGCAATGATGCCTGAGATGGAATCCCAAAAGGTCATTTGCCAGAAGTCCTTCCAGTATCTCGTTCTTCTTGGGGCAGATCCTGAACACCTCTGGATTAGGCCATGGTATGTGCCAGAAATGAGCAGTGATGATCCTGTTCCCGGCAGCGTCCTTTAAAAACTTGGGGAGAAGCGACATATGATAATCCTGTATCCAGACGAATGCCTTCCTGTCTCCCACCTCTTCCAGGATCGCGTCTGCGAATTTCCTGTTGACCAGTTCGTACATCTTCCAGTCCGCTTCCTCGAATTTCGGACGCGTGTATGATATGTGCGAGAGAGGCCAGAGCGCCTCATTTGAAAACCCATAGTAATATCCGTCTTCCTCTTCCTTTGTAAGCCAGACCCTTCGAAGCGTGTATTTTGCGTCATCAGGAGGGACCTTTACTCTGCTGTTGCTATCCACGGTTTTTTTGTCCGCGTCCCCGCTTCCGTGGGCGACCCAGAGCCCGCTGCATGCCTTCATAACAGGGTCAAGCGCTGTAATCACGCCGCCTGCAGCGCGCTGGCAGATGATCTTACCCTTTTTATGCATATGGATATACGGTTCTCTATTGGAAACAACTATCAATAGATAATCGCCCAATTGTTTTTCTATGACTTCCTTAAGCGATTCCTTGGTCCACATATTGTCACCACCTTTTACCTTAATCTAAAACTGATATCCAGGAGTGTCTTTACTAAAAAACTTCTTAAAAATATAAGTATGAGAAAGGTGATTATCGGAGATATATCAATGCCGATCCCCATTTGGGGAGGAATCATTCTTCTTATGGGATAAAGAATAGGCTCTGTGGCCTTGTACAGGAATTGGACTATTCGGTTGTACGGGTCAGGGTTTACCCAGCTTATCAATACCCGTATAAGAATAAGCCAGTAAAAAATCGTAAGTATTACATTTAACAAATTTGCCAATGCTGCTAAAAAATTCGACAATACAAACATTACTTCTCCGCCTTCTCCTGCGCATAATTTATGGCCCGTATAGGATACGGGATTACAATGCCTTCTTTAGCGTATCGCTCGTGCAGTCGTTTTATAAATTCATGCTTGATTAAATAATTGTCCACGAATTCCTTTGCGCGCAATATCACTGTAAAATCTATACTAAAGTCATTAAAGGTATGGTATCGAATAAATGGATCAAACTCAGGTACGCCTCCCTTAACTGTCTTCATGATCTCTTTTCCAACCTCGCAGGTCACCTTTTCCACCTGCTTCAAGTCAGAGTCGTAATGGACCCCCACCTGGACTAATACTGCCATTTCTGTCTCAGGATAGTAGTAATTCAGTACCTTGGAATCCACCAAGACCTTATTAGGTATTACCACCACGTTATTCTGGAGCATCCTCACCCATGTAGAGCGCCATCCTACCCGTTCCACATACCCTTCCTCGCCAGAATCAAGCTTTATAAACTGGCCCACCTTTACTGGTTTGTCTATAACGATCTGTATGCCTGAGAAAAAATTCTCTAAAGTCGGCTGGAGCGCCAAGGCCACTGCCAGAGAGCCAATACCAAGAGAGGCAAGAATAGGTGTGATAGATACCCCAAAACTGTCCAGGAGTATCAATAAACCCAGCGCCATTACTATTATCCTTACGAAACCCCTTGCCACACCTCCTGATGTCTTTAATATATTGACCTTGCGCGAATATACATGAATAAGGTTATTAAAAAGCCTGTCAAGGAAAAGGACTATAGCCAGGATCGCGGTCGTCTTAAGCGCTACTATTATAAGCCTTGAAAGGTCAGAATCTGTCAAAATAGGCGAGATCTTCTCTATTATAAACGCTCCGCTTACAAATATTAAAAGCACCAGCGGGAAATTCAGCGCACCTAAGAGTATATCATCCAGCTGCGAGCTAGTACGGCTCGCAAACTTCTCCACGCGGCCAAATATGATCTTTTTAATGAATAAAAGCAGGCTTACCCACACAAAATACACCACTGGCGCGTATATATAGGCAGGGATAGTTATATTAAACAATGTGATTTCTGTCATAATACATTAATTTTAAACGAGTTGTACCACTTTGTCAAGCACTTTCCCCTTAAGTTGAGGCGCCCTTTATAATAAGAGTGAATTCGCCGCGAGGGGAATGCTTGGTAAGGTGCTGAATGGCCATGGAGGCCTTTAAACGGAGAGTTTCCTCAAATATCTTTGTCAGTTCTCTGGCAATAGCAATCTCCCTATCGCCTAATATATCCAATATATCTGCCAGGGTCTTTAAAACCCTGTGGGGTGATTCATAAAGGATAATGGTCCTCTTCTCTTTCTTAAGCGCTAGTATCTGCTTGCGTCGTTTTGCGCCTTTATTTGATAAAAATCCCTGAAATATAAAGCTATCTGTAGGCATGCCAGACTCAACAAGCGCTGCTATAATCGCGCTTGGCCCAGGAATAACTGTAACTGGAATCTCGCTCTGAATAGCAAGGTTTATAATCTTAAATCCTGGATCACTTATGCCAGGCGTACCGCTGTCAGAGACAAGGGCAATTGTCCTGCCTTCACTTAAAAGCCGCGTCAAATATTCGCCTTTCCTGACTTTATTATGCTCAAAGTAACTTGTGGTAGGCGTGGTTATCCCGTAATGCGAAAGAAGTTTTTTTGTATGGCGGGTATCCTCGCACGCGATCAGGTCGACCTCTTTAAGCGTCTCGACAGCCCTGAATGTTATGTCCTTGAGATTTCCTATAGGAGTGGCTACTATGAAAAGTTTTCCTGGCATGATTATTCCACTGTCACGCTTTTCGCGAGATTCCTTGGCTGGTCCACATCGCAGCCCCTCTTGACTGCAATGTAATACGCTAAGAGCTGGAGCGGCAGGACGCTAGAAACAGGTGAAAACAGTTCATCTATTTTAGGAATATAAATAACATCCTTCGTGAAATGTTTTATCTCTGTATCGCCCTCGGTCGCGACTATGATCACCTTTCCTTTTCTCGCGCAAATCTCCTGTATATTGGAAACCATCTTATCGTATGTAAAAGAATCCGGCGCAATGCAGACAACTGCCCTGTATTCATCTATTAAAGCGATCGGCCCATGTTTCATCTCTCCAGCAGCATAGCCTTCGGCAGGGATATATGAGATCTCTTTTAATTTCAACGCGCCCTCAAGCGCTGTTGGAAAATTCAGGTTACGTCCCAGATACAGAAACGAACCAAAATGCGAATGTTTTTTTGCCAGCTTCTGGATCTCGTTTTTCTTTTTTAATATCACGTCCAATATCCTGGGCAATTCCCTGAATTCTTTTATTAAAAATCTTTTAACCCTTTTTCTCAATGAACCCCTTTTCTCCGCAATATAAAATGCCAGTAAATATAGTATTGCCAGCTGAGCAGTATAGGCCTTTGTAGATGCCACGCCTATCTCTGGCCCGGCATAAGTATAAAGCACCCCGTCAGAGATCCTCACAAGGCTCGAGCCCACGACATTACATATAGACAGGATCCTCGCGCCTTTTTTCTTTGCCTCTTTTACGGCAGCGAGCGTATCCGCTGTCTCACCTGACTGGCTTATAGCTATTACAACAGTGTTCCCATTGACAATAGGGCTCCTGTATCTAAACTCTGACGAGAGATCCACCGTAACCGGGATATTCGCAAACTTCTCTATTAAATATTTTCCAACGCATCCCGCGTGATACGCGGTTCCGCAGGCCAATACTATGATATTTGATATATTTTTAATTTCCTTGTCCGAGAGATTTATACCGTCGAGCGATATCCCGCAAGCGCCTTTCAAACGCGAAGATATGATCTGTTTTAAAACCCTGGGCTGCTCGTGTATTTCCTTTAGCATAAAATGCGGGAATCCTGACTTTTGCGCGCTGGAGACAGTCCACTTTATAGTGTCTATCTTTTTCCTCTTAACCTTCCCAGCTGAATCTAAAATCTTAACCTTGTCCTTTCTTAACGACACTACCTCGCCATCATCCAGGTATATTACCTTTTTCGTATACCTCAATATAGCCGGCACATCTGACGCAATAAAATTCTCGCCTCTCCCGACTCCGACGACGAGAGGGCTTTCCCTTCTCGCGCCAACCAGTTTATCCGGCTCATTAGAGGAAATAACGCCAAGCGCGAAGGAGCCCTTTAAATATTTAAGCGCTTTTAAAACCGCCTTTTCCAGATCCCCTCTATAATATTCCTCTATAAGATGCACCACTGTCTCTGTATCTGTCTCTGACTTAAACTTATGCCCTTTTCTAATGAGCTCTTCTTTTATCTCGTTAAAATTCTCTATGATCCCGTTATGCACCAGCGCGATGCCGCCTGAGCAATCTGTGTGAGGGTGCGCGTTTATATTTGTCGGAGTGCCATGGGTGGCCCATCTTGAATTATGAGAAATAAAACCGTTGGCTATAAAGTTAGAATCCGGATGATCCACTTCTAAATCAAAAAGAAATTTCTCTTCTGATTTAATTTTTTTAATCTCTAAAATTGGCTGAAGCAAAATATTGGACTTTTTAAGTTTTTCATATTTGAGAGAAGATTTTCTTTTTAACAAAATATTCGATCGCTCTAATTTCTTTTTTGAGGAAAAGCCTATTTTTTTGGCAAAATTTTTAAAAGAATAGACGTTACTTATATGTAAAACATAACGATCATTCCAATTTTTTTCTTTCCGCTTCTCTTGATAGAGAAATGCCAGTATATTAAATCTTAGCAGAAACATCTGAACCATTTTAGCAATTCTTTCATCAGTAATAGCAAAACATATCTGTTGCCCTTTTAACCCTACATATCCTTCTGCATCAAAAATTCCTCTTAAAAAAGCGGCTATTTCATCTCTAGGAAGTTTGCCTATTTCACTTAAAAAATCTTCCTTCCGGGAAATTATATTTTTCTTTAACCACTGGCACAGGTAAAAGCTATTTGCTTCCAAAAGCCAGGCCCTAGTATCCTTCATAGAAACTATTCTTCCTTGAATCCCAAAGACCTCTGAAATTAAATCTTTATAAACAAATAAGAGATCTTTATCTAAATCTTTAAATCTTATTGTTCTCTTCTTTACTGTACCGTCTCCTAATAAATAGCCAATTATTTGCATTAACTCAGGCGAGCTTTCTTTCGGCAAATTTATAAATTTCCCATGAATTGTATTTTGTGGGATAAAATAAGGTTCTTTAAAGCCGATGGACAAAGCAGGTAATAATTTTTGCAATTGATCTTCTCTGAAATTGCGGTCATTTCTTCTAATATGGTCCACATACCCTATGCTTATCCCGACCAAAGAAGAACAAGAGCTTTTGGTTAGTTGTAATTCTTTCAATCTATTCTTAATCAATAAATTTGCTTCTTCTGTAGCCTTAAAATATCTTTTAATAAAAATTGACTCGAAATGCATCTTCTGTTCTTTAATTTCTATTGCCCGAGGAATAATCAATATATTTTTCTTATTAAGATTCTTGACTTTCTTTTCTATGATTCTGCCATCTGACATAACAAACATACGATGTTCACCTGTGCATTTTAGATAACCAAAAGAAGTTCTGATTTGATACAAAAATTCGGGCGAAGCATGGCATGCAACTTCTAGTTGTGCAGATTCTAATTTGTTCGTCTTTAAATTGAAAGATAAAACATTGTCTCCTTTTTTTACTTTTGATATTGGGGTAATTCTGCCATCTGCTAATTGAACAAGCGTATCTTTTGACAAACAATGGCCTATGCCTAACCTGCTATCGTTTAAGTCGTTTCTCTCTTTTATAGCAAGAATTAAATCTTTGATCTTTCCTGAGCGTTTTGCAATCTTTATCTTATCATGGCTCAATATAGCTATGCCAGCTGAGTCATACCCGCGATACTCAAGCTGCTTCAGGCCGTCCAATAAAACCGGTAGCGCGTCCTTTTTACCTATATATCCCACTATCCCGCACATAATTCCTCCGGAATGCCAATATCAGCTACTATAACCTCGCCAGTATATCTTGGACCCTCGCCTCTATAAAACCCGTTTTTTGCGATCTGCATTGTCACCGTCTTTGTCGCCTTTATTGCCTCGCCCAGCACTCTACCTGTATCTGCATCTAATCCAGACGGCACATCAACTGAAATAACTGGAATAGATTTTGCATTTAAATCTTTAATTATAGTTCTTGCCGGCTCTTTAACCTCGCCCTTTAGCCCTATACCAAATATAGCATCTATAACCAGATCTACATCACCTCTCTCCCTAACCTTCTCCCCATCGCCTTCAGCGATGGGGAGAAGGAAGGGTGAGGGGATTATTTCAATGCCTATTTCCTGTAATCTCTCCAGATTAACCCTTGCATCACCTTTTATCCTCGCCATCTCGCCAACCACATATACTTCGACCTTAGTACCCTTCTTAGCTAGATACCTCGCAGCCACAAACCCGTCCCCACCATTATTGCCTGTGCCGCAGAATATTGCAACCTTTTTCCTAAATCCTGCCGCCTCAGCCACGCTTCTTCCGGCATTCTCCATAAGCACGATCGAAGGCATGCCAGCCTCCTCGATCGCCCTCCGGTCCATCTCCTGCATCTCGCGCACACTCATGCTCTTCACAGTGCCATACATTATACCACTCCCAGCCCCGCCCTTCAACCTCCGCTTGCATAATAGACTGGATATGCTAAACTTATATGCGATGAATATTAAAAATAAACTCAATATCAGCGCAATTATATTAGGCCTTACCTCAATGATAGGCCAGATAATTGTGATCCGCGAGCTCATCGTGGTATTTTACGGAAACGAGCTCTCGCTCGGAGCCATACTTGCCTCGTGGCTCTTCTGGACAGCAATCGGAAGCTCTGTATTCGGAAGACTGGTTGATAAAATCAGTTTTAAAACAACTCTTCTTGCCGCCATACAACTTGTCATCTCCATAATCCTTCCTTTAAACATATTATTAATACGCTATATTAAATCGCTTCTAAATATTTCAACTGGCGAGATAATCGGGCTCCAGCCCATGTTCATGGTTTCTTTTCTATCGCTGTCTTTGATATGCGTGCTGCTTGGCTTCACATTCACTCTTATATCAAAACTCGCTTCTGAAAATAGCTCCAGCTCGGCAGGATCAATAGGAAAAATATATTTACTGGAAGGGCTTGGCGCCTCAATGGGGGGCCTTTTATACAGCCTTTATCTAATAAAGGTCTTTTCCCAGTTTCATAATTCGCTCATTGTTTCATGTTTCAATATAATCATCTCCATCTTCTTCGCGAGAAATATAATCCAGCTTGTGCTTCTGGCAGCGCTCGGCGTAGCATTTATATTCAACTGGCCCCGTCATGTCGACGGATTTGTCAGATCCCTGCAGTTCAGGCCATTTAAGGTAGTGGAAAGCATCGATTCCATATACGGAAATATCGCTGTAACAAAATCAGGCAATGACTACAGCTTCTATGAAAACGGGCTTTTGATGTTTACGACCAATGACTTTTTAACAAGCGAGGAATCTGTCCACTACGCGATGCTGGAGCATCCTGCGCCTAAAAAAGTGCTTCTTATAGGAGGCGGGGTAAGCGGCTCGCTCGAACAGATCCTGAAGCACGACGTGGATAGAATAGACTATGTTGAGCTGGATCCTTTAATAATAGAACTCGCCCGCAAATATGTCCCTGTCCCTGCTGATAAAAAGATAAACTTCATCAACGCGGACGGGCGGCTTTTTATAAAGTCAGCCCCCTCACCCTCCCTTCTCCCCATCGCCGAAGGCGATGGGGAGAAGGTTAGGGTGAGGGGTTACGACGTAATTATCGCAAACCTCCCGGACCCGTACACTGCCATGCTTAATCGTTTCTACTCGCTTGAATATTTCCGGGAGGCAAAGAAACTCCTGGCAGATGGAGGAATCCTTTCATTCTCGCTAAGCTCATCTGAGAATTATATAAACCCTGAAAACGCGGCTTACCTCGGGTGCATCTTTCATACGCTTGAAAAGGTATTCTCGGAAATAAAGCTGCTTCCGGGTGACAATGTCGTATTTCTGGCGTCAGATAAAAAGGACCTATTGACTCACGATACCGGCCTTTTGCTAAAAAGACTCGGCGACAGGAAAATAAAAACCCAGTTTGTAAGAGAATACTACCTCCCGTTTAAGCTTTCGCCGCTCAGGATCAAATACGTGGAAAACACCTTAAAAGAATTCGGGGGCAGAAAGATCAACACTGATTTCAGGCCCATAGGGTATTTCTATCACATGCTTCTGTGGCTGACATTATTCAGCGCAGGCCGCGGGATCCTGCCGCACATAGGCATATTTAATATCTGGTTATTTATAGGGGTTGTAACAACGCTCTTTTTGATCATGTTTATGTTCCAGAAACTGCGAAGATCTTCTTTTAGGACGCCTGTCAGGATATCCATCGGCGCTACCGGCATGAGCGAGATATGTTTTCAGATAATCGTTATACTGGCCTTCCAATTCCTGTACGGGTATGTATATTACAAGATAGGGCTTATCCTGACATCTTTCATGATAGGTCTTGTTTTGGGCAGCTTCTTTATAAACAGGCGGCTCGAGCGCATTCAGGATGAACGCTCGCTTTATCTAAAGACCCAGGCCGCGATATGCCTCTACCCTCTGGTCCTTCCCCTGGCATTTAAAATACCTGATTTCCAGCTGGGTTTCGCGTTTCTTCCGATAATCGCCGGATTCTTAGGCGGGTTCCAATTCCCTCTTGCGAACAAAATCTGCCTCAAATCTTCATCTAATGTCGGGAAAACAACCGGCACTCTTTACGGTCTTGACCTCTTTGGCGCCTGTGTCGGTGGGTTATTGGTAGGTTTGCTACTCATCCCGCTACTCGGCATCACCCAGACCTGCTTAATCCTCTTTATCATAAACACTCTCGTATTAATACTACTTTTTTCCTCCAGTCGTTAACTTGTTTTCTCAAAAAAATATGCTATACTTTTATATAGAAGAACACAACAGGAGGTGCAGGAGTAGCGCAAGCACAAAGGTTTATAGCCTATAAAAAGAGCCCTTTTCTAAAGGGCTCTTTTTATTTTATATCATTTTCATTAAATACCTCTGCGGAATAGATGTAGATCTCGGTTGACTCGTCCTTCCATGCGTCTTTTGGCAGGCCTGCTTTCATGCAGGTGTGTTCAAGGAATGTCTGGCGATCCCAGCCGTATTCTGTCGCGACCTGGGGGAGGAGGATCCCTGAATAAAATCCTCTTTTCATATATATGCCGTGCTTTCCAACCTCTATCTCTCCTACATCAGTAATCCTTTTTAGAGGCGTAAGCGCTGATATCTCAAGCTCTATATCTTTAAGCTCCTCATCAGACACAGGCCTGAAACGATGGTCATTTATTGCAGCGGATTTCGCGACCTCTTTAACAGTCTCGTGAAGCGGCTTTACAGCTATTATATACCCTATGCACCCTCGCAGCTGGCCATGTTTTTTTATTGTAACAAACGCTCCTGTATTCTCTTTTAAGCGCTCCTCTGTCACCTCTGGCTGCTCCTCTCTCTTACCGGTAACCGCCTCTATTATCGAGGCCCTGGCAATCTGAAGCAGCTTCCCTTTCTCGTCCTTATTTAAATATTCATCCTTTATCATCGCCTCCCCCTTTTGTGCTAAATCGCTAGGGATGTACATCAAAAGAGCACCGTAACCCACTACCCTTGACTTGTCACCTATTGGCACATCACCACTATTTGCATACCTTAAAATTTCAAATTCTGCGCCTAAAATATTACTCATCTCTATAGCAGTCTTTACGCCGTCTATGCCGCAGCAAAGAGTTTGCTCTCCTGGAATATTTAAAGACATAACTCGTCTTATGTATTTTTCTAGCTTAAAAATATCCTTTTCTTTTATTACCTCTAATAGCTTCACGTCTATCCTGTTTGCGTCTTCATATCCTGGATAATGCGACATGTCAGTGGAGACAACCACTAAATCATTCTTTCCTAAATTTACAGCCAAAAGCCGAGCTAATTCTTTATAGCTATCGTCGTAAGAATTTCCAAAAAGTATTGGCACTATCTTAAAATCGCCCTCCAGAACCGTCTGTAAAAATGGTATTTGCACTTCAAGCGTATGGTCATTTGCATGCACGTTTTTATCATATTCGATTACATCTCCATCATTTACTAATTTATCCGCCAGTCTCTTATCTATCTTAACAATACCCAGCGGCGTCTTCCATGAATCACTCTCGTCAATTGCAATGCCCTGAAAATGAGCAGTATGTGAATTGCAAATTAAAACTACTGTATTGATCTTACGGCCCTGTATTTGTTTAAAGCTATACACAGCAACCTGACCTGAATATACATAGCCGGCATGAGGCACAACTATAGCTACAATCTCTCCCTTTACATCAACCTTCTCTACATTATCCAGAAACCCCTCTATCGTCTCACTAATCCCTTGTTCATCCCCTGGATAAAACGCGCCTGCTACAGCTGGCCTTCGCACCTCTTCAGATGAGGAGCTGGTGCATGAGAACAAAAACATGACAAATACTAAAATAATTATCTTTTTCATATCAACCTGCCAGATTTTTGTAATATCTCGCGTCTTTTTGCGAGACATTGCTCCTATTATTAAAAATCCTCAAAAGCGGCAAGGCCAGGAAAGCTAGTGCCCCCAGAAAACCTGTCTTCAAAAACTCTCCCCGTGTAATCTTCCTCTTTAACATCCCTGCCTCCTTACATTGTTCAAGGCTAAGCCTTGGACAGGCCTGTCCAAGGCTTAGCCTTGAACAATAGAATAATGACCTCATTGCCACTTGCCAGGTATAGTGTGGTTACAAAACTTGCACTTGTCTTCGACTATATTATACTCCAGGATCATATATCCGCGCCTTGCAATAACAATATTTTTACACATAGGGCAATAGGTATTATTGCCTTTGTGGCCTGGCACATTGCCCACATACGTATAATGGATGCCTTTTGAGATCGCGATATCCCTTGCCAGCGTCAACGTCTCCTCTGGTGTCGGCGGAAGATTCTTTAACTGATACATGGGCCAGAACCTTGAAAAATGTAACGGCACCTCTACCCCTACGTTTTCAACTATCCAGTCGCAAAGCCTTAAAAAATCCTCCTTAGTGTCATTATATGTCGGCACCACAAGATTCGTAAGCTCTACCCACACGCCCTCTCTTTTCATCGTAACTATTGTATCCAGGACTGGCTTGAGCGTGCCCTTTGGCACAGTCTCATAAAATTTCTCTGTGATGCCTTTTAAATCAATATTCGCAGCGTCGACAAAACTAACTGCCTCTTTTAAAGGTCCTGGGTTTATGTATCCGGCTGTCACCCACACATTTAAAAGATTATTTTTATGCGCCAATCTTCCGGTGTCAGCAGCGTATTCAAAAAATATAACTGGATCAGAATATGTATAAGCAATTGTCCTGCATTTAGCAGCTATTGCCTGGTTCACTACTTCTTGAGGCTGGAGGTCGATGTTGCGCGTATTCTCTGGCTCTCTCTGGGATATTTCCCAGTTCTGGCAATACATGCAATGGAGATTACACCCGGCAGTCGCAATAGAAAACGAACTGCTCGACGGTAAGTAATGAAAAAGCGGTTTTTTCTCAATGGGATCCACGTGCACTGCGCAGGGTTTTCCATATACGAGTGTCTGGAGCTTCCCGCCTACGTTCATACGAGCGAGGCAATCGCCTCTATCTCCGCTGCCGAGCTCGCATCCCCTCGGGCACAATAAACATTTAACCTTACTCATCCATCACCTGATAATAATCGGCTTCCCGCGGCTGTAATCCTGTTTGTTCTAGTTCGATTAGAATCCCTGAGGTGTCGTTCTCGACTCGCTTCGCTCGCTCGAACAATATTGTACCAGAATATTCTTCGAGCGAAGTCGAGAAGAGTATATTCTCTAATACACTCGCTACAAATAATACTACTAGTATTATAGTTATAAAAATAAATAATCTATCCTTCATCTTTTTCTAAAAACCCTCCTGCCGCATCCTGCCAATATATCCATAAACGCGCCTGCAGCGCAGAAATAATTACAGAATGGCCTGTGGTGGAATAAGGATAAAACCAGTATTATGGAAGCTACTGACCACGCTATTATACTTCCGCGCCTTAAAAATACAGTTGAAAACGGCTCGTAATTTACAATATTTGGATTATTTAATAATAAAACCAAAACCACAAGCACCCACAACAAGATATACCTGATCTTTCTAAATTTATTGGAAAGAGCTGGCGTTATTTCAATTTTAAATTTAAAGATCTTGTTCAAAAATATCTGCAAGCCCCCAAAAGGACACATATGCGAACAATAAAACCCGCCTAATAAAAATGTCAGCACGAGTCCACCAAAGATAAATACAAACCAGGCAATGTTTGGCCCAACCACTGGCACCTGCCACAAAAATATCTTAGCGATCGTTGTCATTGAAATAAAATTCGCCTTTAAAAATCCAAAATATACAATTGAAGCCAATAACCCGATATGCCTGAACCACGTCTTTTTAAGATAAAACGCGATTAAGAGAAATGTTATGATTAAAATCGTTATATAAAAATTTAAATCCAGGGCCAAAGGCGGTTTTTTCCTTGCCTTCACGCCTTTTAGTCTTTCCAGGGACGTCTTTAACGTCCTGGCAACTGCCTTACTGGATATAGTCGCGTGCGTTATAGCGTCTATATCGTCAAAATCATCTTCCGCCTTCTTTCCTTTAAATTGGGCTAAAAATTCCGGCCGCGCCATCATGTCAGCCACATATTCGCTTGTCTCGCTGTGCTCCAGGATTTCAATATCCTTGATGCTTTCATCTTTGTTCAGCTCTACCAGCATCTCTATGTGGCCTCCAAACCCTTTTACTTCTGGCGCAAGATCCTTTGTGTTAAAAAAATATCCTTCCCTGACCACGCTTTCCTTCTGAAACTGGCCCCTTCCATAGATATTCACGCCAATGGCTATCAGTAAAGCTATAGCGATAATTATATATTCTTTACGCATTCTTCTCTCTTTTCACAAAAAGGATTAACGCGATTATAAAAATCACACCGCTCAAAACCTGGGCTATCTTCAAACCAGTACCCCATATATACAGACTATCCCAGCGCAGGCTTGATATAAAAACCCTTATAGAGTTATATATCATCAGATACGCGAGAAAAAGCCCGCCTTGAAATTTGATCTTTTTCCTCAAATTCCACAAAACAAAAAATCCAATGAGATTAAATATAAGCTCGTAAAGCTGCGTAGGATGAACTGTCACGCCTATCTCTGGAAATTTCACTCCAAATATTGACTCTGTTGGCACGCCGTAACAGCATCCGTTTAAAAAACACCCGATTCTCCCAATTGCCTGGCCTAATAGTATTGAAGGCGCGATGAGATCAGCCAGCACCCAGAAAGAAACCTTGTGTCTTTTTGAAAATACAATACCTGTTACTATGCCCCCTATAATGCCTCCATGTATAGCAAGCCCTCCCTGCCATACCTTAAAGATCGAGAGAGGCGTTTTTATAAAAATCTCAGGGCTTGAAAATGCCAGGTAATAAAGCCTCGCGCCTATTATCGAACCAATGACAATATAAAGTCCAAGGTCATAGATCAGATCCGGCTTTATCTTCTTCCGCCTTGCCTCTATCCTTGCGACAAAAATACCCAATAAAAAAGCTATGGCAATCATCATGCCATAGCTATAAATTGTAACAGGTCCGAATTCGGCTATTACAGGATACATAATATTTTATTTTATCTCTATATTCAGCTTGTTGGTGCGCTGCTTTGCAAGGTCCCAGCTATAGTCATAGAGATGCAGTCCCTTGCTCGATGCAATGATCTCGCCGTTCTCAACGCCGATCTCTTCAGCCATGTACTGCTTCACCAGCTCGAGCCCCCCGAGATTTGACGGAAACCCGCCCCACAGATCCCATGACCTGAAATAAGGGAAGAAATGCAGCTTCCCGTATCTGATCCTCGTATCAATGAGCCTAAGACATGGCGGATCATGAAGCTTTATATCAGAAGGCATGCCTATCTCCATTATTGCCTGATTCGTGCCATGGCCCTTGGTCTTGTACATCTTCATAACTTCTTCAACCTGATTTACTTCAAGCGGCATCTCCTTTACCAATTCTTTGGCGTCCTTTATCTCCTTTATCCTGACCTTGGCGTCCACAAGCCGCTCGCCATAAGTATAATCCTCTGTCTCTGTTTTCTGGCCAGTCAATAAATAAGAAAGATACCCGTTTATATACTCCATACTCGTAGGCGCTGGTATACTAGAGCCCTCGGGCATTATAGGGATGATCTGATGGGCTGGATTCTTTACTCTTACTGTAACAAAATCAAATTCAAGCCTCCTCTGGCCTTCGTAACTCCCGCTAGTTATCTTATAGACATGTCCGTGCTCTAAAATCTCTGAAAGACACTGAAACCACGCATTATCCAGATCAAATGCCTCTATGTAAACTGGCTTTAGCCCTTGTTTTGCCATTACTTTAGCCCCCAATGCTTCTTTAATTCCTCGTTTATATGCCTGAGCGTCTCGCCTTCCAAATGCTTTTCCTCTATTTTACTCCCAGTTCTTTTCTTCTTCAACATAATTATGTTTTTTAATTCGCTAATCGGCATGACCTCGCGCCCGTAGACCCTAGCGTGATTCCTGATAAAATTATCATCTGATGAAACTGTTATTCTTTCCGAGGATGAAGCGCCTCTTAATATGTCAACTATAACGCCATCCGCGTCCTTATCTCTAGTTGCAAACAATACTTCTACCCTTCCGTAAGAATCCTTAGTCACGCCAATATCCTTGTCTTTACTGTCAAACACTATAGAAATCTTGTCAAAACTCCGGTTCTGGGCCATAAAATCTACTAAGATCTTAATAAAATGCATGCGGCTCGCCTCAAGGCTTATATCCTTTTTTGCCTCAAGCTCCCTGATCTTACCAATCGCATTATATCCGTCTATGATTAAATGCCTCGACACAATATGCCCTCTCTTTTAAGAAGCGCTGCTGTAATGCCATCGCCATCGGCTAACTTACCTTTAAAACTCCCGTCATAGATCTTTCCAACCCCGCACGACGGGCTTTTTGACTTTAAAATCGCTTCTTTTATATTATATTTTTTTGCGATTTCTAGTGTTTTCTCAGCGCCTTTCAGGAGCTCAGCCGTAACATCAACGCCATTTTCATCAATAACTTTTGCTGTCGAGACCCTGATCTCTGTCTTTGTCCTTGGAATGCCTCTTCCGCCTAAAACTTCAGGGCATACTGCAATTGCTTCTTTTTTATCCACCATCTCTTTTATCTTAGGGTCCAGGCGATTCTTCCCGTCCCACGCGCAATCAACCCCTGCTAAACACGCGCTAACCAATATCACTATATAAGCTCCTTTTTAACCCTCTCGAATGCAGCCTCACCATCAAAAACCATGCCTTTAATCCCCAGCTTTCCAGCTCCCTCGATTAAGTCTCGTCTATCGTCTATATAAAATGCCTTTTCCGGCCCGACCCTCGCAAAATCAAGGGCTACCTTATAGATCTCAGGCGCTGGTTTTCTGTACCCCACCTCGTAAGACAAAACGAGCTTGTCAAACTCGTTAAAAATCCTCATCCTTGGCTTTAAAAACTCAAAATGCGTCACATTCAGATTAGAAATCAGGACCAATTTATATTTTGACTTAACGCCTTTTAAAAAATCGCACATCTTAATATTAAGAGGCGTCTCAAAGAATATATCGTTCCATATAGGAAAAAACTTATCGCCTTCCATATCTAATTTAAGAAACTCCTTTACCCGACGATAAAACTCATTTGTATCGATCTTGCCCTCTTCATAAGCTTCAGTAAGCCCTGAATCAAAAAAGAGATCATAGACATCCTCTTCTTTCTTAGGCGTGCAGCACAGAATCTTCTTCACCGCGATCCTGTGGTCAAAGTCGATCAGCACATTCCCCAGATCACAGATTATCGCGTCGTACTTATTCTGTGTCATATGTTACTACGCAGAAAGTAGGTGAGGCGTTCGAGTTCCATTGAGAGGTCTATGTTTAAGAGTTCAACGCCGCTAGGCACCTTGAGAGTTACAGGCGCGAAATTAAGGATGGCCTTAATGCCTGATGTAACCAGGTTGTCAACGACAGTTTGTGCTGATTCCTGCGATACTGCTAATATTGCCATGTCTATATGCCTTGAGCGTATAATAGATTTTAACTCTCTTGTGCTCCTTATTTTTATGCCCTGTTTTGTCTTTCCTATCTTTTTTATGTTATTGTCAAAGGCATATTTTATGTTAAATCCCTGGCTTTTAAATCCTTTGTAGGCAAGGAGCGCTGAACCCAGGTTTCCGACGCCGACCAGCACTACATCCCAGTCCCTGTCTATACCCAGTATCTTCTTTAACTCCAGCTTCAAGGTCTCAGTATCATAGCCTTTGCCAGGCCTGCCAAACTGGCCAAAATACGTGAGGTCTTTCCTGACCTGGGCAGCATTACATTCTGTGAGATCAGCTAATTCCTGTGAAGAGATCACAGATGTGTCTTTTAATGATAGGAGAGCCCTGTAGTAAAGCGAGATCCTGGATATGCTGGATGATGGGATTTTCAATCCACTGCCTCTACGCTTTTAATCTCAGGAACGTCCTTTTTAATGGCCCTGCCAACGCCTTCCCGCATCGTAATCTGAGACATTGGGCACCCCATACACGCGCCCTTTAGTCTTACCTTTACCACGCCGTCTACTATATCCACCAGCTCAATATCTCCGCCGTCCCTTTGTAGAAACGGCCTTATCTTCTCTATTGCCTTCTCGACTTTTTCACGCATAACAATCCTTTCTTGCTGGTTACAAAGGGTACAAAAATCTCATAATTTTGCACCCCTTGTAACCAAGTTATCCACACATTATTAACAAGCCTTTATTCCCAGGGCCTTTCTTTTAATGGCTTAAAAGTAAGACCGCTTTCAACTCCTGGTATAGGAGCTACTGGTTCTGTCAAAAGGAACTTACCTTCATTAATCCAGTCCTTTAAGGTCTCTGCTATCTCAACTGCCTTTGAATAGCTTGAGAGCGCGCCTGTGGGAACCTCTTTGCCTTTGACCTGGATCTTGCCGCTTTTGAGTTGAGCATAGTTTACCTCGCCCAGGCTGCCTGGTTTACAATTTGGATACGCATCACTATAATCAACTATCTGTGTCCAGATCTCCTCGTCCTTTACTGCTGTGAACTTACAGATCTCTTCATTCAATATAGGGATCGGCACTCCTACGCCAACAGTAAGCGTGACACCATACCCCTGGAATGTCGTGCCAACCAATTGATCAGGCGACATGCCTTTTAAATCACCTATCAGGGCAAGCGTGCCTGCAGGCGCCTGCGGGATGCCGGTTGCCTTGCGTTTTACAGTTGGCGCATGTTGTGTTCCCTGCCATGCAATATAGCCTTCTCCGCCTCCCAGGAAAATCTTGGTGCCTATGCCCAGTGTCTTGTAATGCGGGTCATTCAAAAGCGGCGAAAGCTGGCCTGCTGAGCAATAATACGCATTGCCAAGCTGCGGCCGCAACGCGCCCATGTAGGTATAGATCATCTTATCAGAAAGATTCACTGCGCAGTTGTAATTCTGATACACATTCCTCATGTTAAAAAGCACTGCTTCGTTCAGATCCTTTATATTGATCAATGTATCGAGTTTTTTACGAGGATAGCAATCCGTGCCATAGGCAGTTGCGGAAAGCTTCACGTCTTTTCCTGCAACAAGCTCCTGTATTACGTGCGCACCTCCGTATTTAAACTCACCTGGATAGACCTTGTTTTGAGGATCGCTTTCTGGCAGGGCAGTTGCACCCAAAAGTAAATCAACTGCTGCAAAGCCTGCATACACTGGCACGTCATTTAAAGTAATCTTTCCTCCTCCAAGCTTTATCCTTGGCTTTGAGTGACCTGTATTAAAATACGCGCCTGAAGAACACATTGGCCCGAATGTCCCAGTGGTTACAACATCGACCCGTTCAGCTGTTTTTTGCAGGCCGTCATTTTCCACCAGACCTATTATCTCCTCTGCTGTGACAACCACTGCCTTGCCTTTTTTAATCTTTTCATTGATTTCCCTGATCGTCTTAGGCATGTTAATTCTCCTTTTTGTTAATTAATTTCCTGTTTATTATTTAAAGAGATCTGTACTAATGTACCGTTCTCCTGTATCAGGTAATATTGCTACTATAAGTTTGCCCTTGTTCTCTGGCCGCTTGGCTATTTCTATCGCTGCAAAAACTGCTGCGCCGCTTGATATGCCTGTGAGTATGCCTTCTTCTTTTGTCAATAGCCTTGCCGTCTGAAATGCATCCTCGTTTTTAACCTTTATAATCTCGTCTATCAGGCCCCTGTCCAGAACATCTGGCACAAAACCAGCTCCTATGCCCTGGATCTTGTGCGGCCCTGACCCTCCGCCTGATAAAACCGGCGAATCAAATGGCTCTACAGCTATAACCTTAAAATCCTTTTTCCTCTCCTTTAAAACCTTACCGACCCCTGTCAATGTTCCGCCTGTTCCCACGCCGCTCACCAGTATATCCACCCTCCCCGCAGTATCATTCCATATCTCCTCTGCTGTGGTCTCCCTGTGGATCTTTGGGTTTGCAGGATTTTTAAACTGCTGCGGCATAAAAGCGCCTTTTGTCTTTTTTACAAGTCCCTCTGCCTCTTCGCAAGCGCCCTTCATGCCTTTTTCACCAGGCGTCAAAACAATCTCAGCCCCGAATAATTTCAAAAGCTGGCGGCGCTCAACACTCATCGTGTCAGGCATTGTAATAATAAGCTTGTATCCTTTAGCTGCTGCAATAAACGCGAGGCCAATGCCGGTATTTCCGCTGGTAGGTTCGATTATTGTCCCCCCTGGCTTTAAAATACCTTTTTCCTCTGCGTCCTTGATCATTGAATAGCCGATCCTGTCCTTCACGCTGCCGCAGGGATTAAACGACTCCAGTTTCCCAAGGACCTCAGCCCCAGCGCCCTTTACTATTTTATTCAATCGAACAAGGGGTGTATTCCCAATAGTCTCTGTTATATCACTGTAGATTCCTGGCATAAAAACCTCCCTTTAAATACTGTATGTATGAGGTATTTTTTCTCTTTGTCTTGTCTCGACCCTTCTTGCAAGCTCAGCAAATGTAACAGTGTCTATGACAAAAGATGTTGCTGTATAAACCTGGCCCCATATATCCCTGAATACGCAGGCCCTGAAATCCTTACACTCGTCATAGCTTTTTCTTCCCACGCAACTGATAGGTTCTATAGGGCCTTCTATAAACCTGATCACCTCTCCTATTGTAATCTTATCAGGCGCCTTGGCCAAACAATAACCTCCGTTTACGCCGCGCTTAGAATCTACAAATCCGCCTTTTTTTAACATCAATAAGACCTGCTCCAAAAATTTATCAGGTATGTCGCCTTTTTTAGCAAGCTCCTGTATTGAGAAAACTCCTTTATCATAACTCACAGCTAACTCTAATAGTGTTTTAAGAGCATAATCTGTTTTATAACTAATCTTCATGTAATTCCTCCAATCTCTATAATCCCTATTAACTTAGTAGTCATTATACCACACTATCAAAACCTGTCAAGCCTTTTTCTTATTTGACAATTATAGTCGGAATGAAGCAATGATTGATTCTAGAGCAGGAGAGGATTGCATAAATCTCAATTCTTCTGATGGAAGGATTTTATAAGAAACCTTTGCGCTCTGGGACTTTGCATCTGAATATCTGACCATTATAGAGGAAGATAATGATATATCTTTTTCAGTGACCTCCCCCCTGACCAAACCAATAGGGCTGGGTATATCTACAACGTCAAAAATATAATCGCCTGGCTGCGAAAATGAAAGAAGCTGTTCATTTTCTCGTTCGTTGCGACCTATAAATAATTTTGCCTTTTTATTTATCCTAAATTGCCTGGCTGTCTTTAAAATATGGAGATCGCTAAGCTCGTACTCCGGCTTATGCTCGAGGAGGTCCTTTAATCTATTGGAAAACCCCTTATCTGTCAATAGACACCCCCCTGCAGGGCAAGGATAATCATTCACGCCCAGTTCTTCTGCTAGCGCGATCTGTCTGATGCGCTGGCGGCCCTGGATGTCTAAGAGTCTATCTCTATCCACAATACCTGCTTTCTCAGGCAAACTAGGTTCAAAGAATTTTGCAGAAAGCGGCCTGACAATAAGGCCCTTGAGACCTGATTCTTTTTCTATAATTTCAATCGCGTTCTTTCTCTGAGACATAGGCCTTTGGCCAAGCACTTCTCCTGTTATAACAAAAGATGCTCCCATTTCTTTCATAAATTCCTTTGCCTTCTTAAAAGTAAATATCCTGCAATCAATGCACGGATTCATGCCTCGGCCGTGGCCATATTTAGGATTTTTCACAACCTCCATATATTCCTTTGTTATATTCATTACCTTTAAAGGCACGCCGAGCTCCTTTGCCGCCTTTGTTGCCTGGTGCATGCAACCCTTGGATGTGCAGGTGCAGAAAATTGTCAAAAAGTTCAATGCATGCACTTCGACCCCCTGCTCGAGCATGAGCTTTATTGCAAGCATGCTATCCAACCCGCCAGAAAATAACGCTACTGCCTTCTTATTCATTTCTTCCTCAGTTTATCTAAATATTCTCTTATCTTTTTTTCGTACCCGATGTCAGTCGGCTCGTAATATCTTTTCTCGTCAGGAATATATTCCTGCTCCACGTAATGGTCCTTATACTGGTGGGCGTATTTGTAGCCTTCTCCGTGGCCTAATTTTTTCGCGCCAGGATAGTTTGCGTCTTTGAGATGCGTCGGCACCTCCAGCGTCCTGTGTTTTTCCACGTCCTTCATTGCCTTTTCAATCCCAAGATACGCGGCATTGCTTTTTGGCGCGCAGGCAATATAGCACGTTGCCTGCGCCAGGGGAATCCTCGCTTCAGGCATACCCACAAACTCAGCCACCTGAAAAGCCGCATTTGCCAAAACGAGCGCCTGCGGGTCAGCATTGCCCACATCCTCTGCCGCGCAGATAACAATACGACGCGCGATAAACCTCGGGTCCTCTCCTGCGTAAAGCATCTTTGCCAGCCAATAAAGTGCAGCATCAGGATCAGACCCGCGCATGCTTTTTATAAAAGCGGAGATCGTATCGTAATGGCCGTCCTCGTCCCTGTCATACATCACTGCCTTTTTCTGTATAGACTCTTCCGCCACCTCTATATTAAAATTTACAGCGTTGTCTTTGCCTGGCCTCGTAGTCAGCGCCCCTACCTCCAGCGCATTAAGCGCCTTTCTCGCATCGCCATCTGAGGCCTCTGCTAAAAAAGACAATGCCTTCTCGTCCATCTTAACAGGAATATTGCCAAGCCCTCTCTCTGTATCCTTTAACGCGCTCCTTAATATCTCGGCTATGTCCTCTTTTGAAAGTCTTTTCAATTCAAATACGATCGAGCGCGATATAAGCGGCGAGACAAGAGAGAAAAACGGATTATGCGTTGTCGCGCCTATCAAAACAGGATTGCCTGATTCCACGTCTGGCATCAATACATCCTGCTGCGCCTTATTAAACCTGTGTATCTCGTCTATAAAAAGTATTGTCCTTTTCCCGCTGGCTTGCGCGCGCTCCTTGCTGGATTTTATGGCGTCCCTTAATTCCTGCACGTTTGAAATAACAGCATTTACTTCCTTAAAATGCGCCTTTGTGATATTCGCGATTACATGCGCAAGCGCTGTCTTTCCTGTCCCAGGCGGACCGTAGAGGATCAGAGAAGTAATCCTGTCAGCGTCTATTGCGCGTTTAAGAAGTTTTCCCTCGCCAAGAATATGTTTCTGTCCTACGAATTCATCCAAACTCCTTGGCCGCATGCGCATAGCTAAAGGAAGCTTGGTCTTTAAATTTTTTTTCTGAGATTCGAATAGATCAGACATGATTGAAATAAAAATCCCCACAGATGCCGTGTAAAAGGTCGCTTTTTGAACCCATTTGACAAGTGGGTGCCCTCTTAAGCGCTTGATGTTCCCTTGCCGCTAGCGACCAGGTATACAGCCGCGCCTAAAGTTAGGCTCCCTATATAATGGTGTTAGCTCAAAAACTTCCTTTCACCACGCACATCGCAGGGATATGTATATTATAACACAAAGAGCTGGTTAAATCAACTCAGCGGATCTGGGCTCAGCGGATCTGGGCGTTGAGTTTTTTTACGAGCGCGTCCTGTATGTTCTTGTGGATCCCGGTTACGTCCTCGTCCTTGAGCGTCTTCTGGTCCGAGCGATACTCTACCGTGTAGGCGAGACTCTTCTTTCCCTCGCCTACCTGCTGGCCTTTATATAGATCAAAGACATCGATTGACTTCACGAGATCTTTGCCGGTTTCTTTTATCAGATCGAATATGCTCGAGGATGCCACAGAATCACCTATGAGTATTGATATGTCTCTTTTTACAGAAGGATATCGAGGGATCGGGCTAAATCTTTTCTTTAGATCCGCGATGCCCAATAGATTCTCTATGTATATCTCCGCGACATAGACCTTTTGTTTTATATCAAACTTTTTAGCGATCTCCTTTTTTACTTCTCCTAAGACACCTATTGTCTCCTCGCCTATCTTTATGGAGCTCGACATCTTGTCCCTGAATATAAAGGAATCTTTGGCCTCAAGCGTATATTCCTTTATGCCGAGCTTGTTCAAAAGGACCTCCACGCTCCCCTTTAAATCAAAGAAATCTATATCCCTCGATTTTTCCTTCCAGTTGCCGGAGGTCGCGCCGCACATGCCCAGGCACAGGTTTTTATTTTCTCTCACACTATCTCCATCTCCTTTAAGATACACCTTGCTCAATTCAAAAAGCCTGAGAGAGGAACTACGCCTGTTAAGATTCCAGCTCACTACTTCGAGCATCTCTGGTAAAAGGCTCGGCCTCATAAATTCCTGGTTGGAGCTCAAAGGATTTTCAAGCCGCACAAGATTATCAAAGCTGATGCCTAGCGATTCTACAGAAAACCTGCTTGTCAAACTATATGTAATGATCTCGTTCATGCCAAGGGATATAAGGACATCTTTTGCCTTCTTATCCAAAGAGACCTGTGCCTTTTTTTCCTCCTCATACGTCTTCTGCAGCGTAAACGTGGGTATCTTTGTAGGCACCTTGTCATAGCCATACAAACGCACTATCTCTTCTATTAAATCTATGTCCCTTTCAAGGTCCTGCCTGTAATTAGGCACCTTTACAACGATCTTATCCTTTGTCTTCTTAACAACCTTTATGTCCAGCTGCTTTAAAAAATCCGCTACCTTTGAAGGCAATATCTCTATCCCCAATACCCTTGAGATCTCGCCGAGCTCCAGCGAGACCTCTTTTTCCTTTATCAGTTTTCCGCCAACATCAGTACTGGTGCCTGAGACCCTGCCGCCAGCAATGTCGCGTATCATCTCCTGCGCCCTGGCGCTCGCGGCAAATACCATGCTAAAATCCACGCCTCTCTCAAACCTGTAGCTTGACTCTGACACCAGACCCAGCTTTCTCTGCGCCTTTCTTACGACGATAGGATCAAAATACGCGCTCTCTAAAAGCACTGTCTTTGTGTCGCCTGATATCTCTGTGTCTTTTCCGCCCATTATGCCTGCTATCGCGACCGGGCTCGCGGCATCTGCTATAACCAGTATATTAGGATCCAGCTCTCTTCTAATGCCATCGATAGTAGTAATGCCTTCGCCTTTTTTCGCCTTTCTGACAATAATCCTTTTACCCTCTAGTTTATCCAGATCAAATGCGTGAAGCGGCTGTCCTGTTTCAAAAAGGATATAGTTTGTTATGTCTGCCACGTTATTTATAGACCTGAGGCCCATGGCATTCAGCCTTTGAACCAGCCATTTGGGTGAAGGCCCTATCTTTACATTTTTTATAATACAGCCGACATACCTCGGGCATGCCTTTTTATCCTGCACCTCTATTTTAGCGCTGCCGCGGCCAGGCGCTTTTTTACCATAGGCCTTTTTAATCGATAGAGGCACCTCCAGCGACTTGTTCGTGGCTGCTGCCAGCTCTCTTGCCACACCTATAATAGACAGGCAATCCGGCCTGTTAGGTGTTATCTCTATATCCATGATCTTGTCGTCTTCCACGTCAACAATAGAGCCGACCTCAAGACCTGTCATGGTAAGAGCCTGTGGTACCTTTTCCAGGTCGGCCTTTAAGTCAACAAAATCCTTTAACCAGTTTAAACTAACCCGCATAAACTAACCCGCCTCTCTATAAATATTCTTCTCGACAAGCTCGAAGAATATTGTTCGAGCAAAGTCGAGAACAAAACTATATTATGCTCGTAATAATTCCATTTGTAACTATAATTGTAATAGGCGTTACTCCATCGGAAGATAAAACTTTTATTTCGCCATCGTAACTTGTCCCGCCAACTGAAAAACCTGTTGCGTTTACCGTACCGTTTACATCTAATTCTGTTGCAGGATTCGTTGTGCCAATGCCCACATTACCTTCCACAATCAAATTATCATCACTAATGCTTACTGTCGAACTATCTGAGTAATTAGTCCCTACCCCTAGCTTTTTTGCCCTCAGGTCAACATAATCCCCGTTCGGCGCAGGATAGTATGTCGTGAGAGTGATCTCCTCTGCAATGCTAGCTGTGCCAAAACAAAATGCGATAAACAAAAACACCACAAAAAACCTACTCATTCTATCCATAACCCCTCCTTTTTACTTCTCGACTCGTCCTTCGGCCTCGCTCGAAGAATATTGTTCGAGCGAGCAAAGCGAGTCGAGAACCTAAAACTGTTTCAAAAACCTCACGTCGTTTTCGTAAAGTAACCTTATATCGTCTATGCCGTGCTTCAGCATGCATATCCTGTCCACTCCCATGCCAAATGCAAAACCAGTGTATTTTGAAGTGTCGTATTTCACGCATTCAAACACCCTCGGGTTTATCATGCCCGCGCCCAGCACCTCGAGCCAGCCCTTGTAAGAACACACCCTGCAGCCCTTGCCTCCGCATATAAAACACGATATGTCCGCTTCAGCTGACGGCTCTGTAAAAGGAAAATAATGCGGCCTGAACCTCATCTTTACGCTTTCGCCAAAATACTCTTTTGCAAAATGCTCTAGCACGCCTTTTAAATCAGAAAACACAATACCCTCATCGACCATAAACCCCTCTATCTGGTAAAACATAAACGAGTGGCTCGCGTCCACTGCGTCCGGCCTGTAGACTTTACCTGCGTGCACCACCTGTATAGGCGGCTTTTCCTTTTCCATCATCCTTATCTGAGCGGTTGATGTCTGGCTGCGTAAAAGCCTTCCGCCATCAACATAAAATGTATGAAAGGTCTCCCTTGAGGGATGATTCTTCGGGATGTTCAGCCCCTCAAAATTATAAAACTCTGTCTCGACCTCTGGCGTCACCACAGACTTAAACCCCATCCTGACAAATATGTCTATGATATCCTGCATGGTCTGCATCAGAGGGTGCCTGTGACCGATATCTATATTTATGCCGGGAAGCGTCATGTCATTATTTTCAAACATCGACTGTTCCTGCTCCCTGAACACATCCTCTTTTTCCTTTAATAAAGAGTCTATCTTTGTCTTTAATTCATTGATATATTTGCCGACCTTTGGCTTGTCTTTTTTCGCGACATTCTTCATGCCTTTTATCGCAGTAGTGACAACGCCTTTTCGGCCAAGATACTGCACCCTGAGCTTTTCCAGATCATCCAGGCTGGACGCCTCCACAGCTTCTTTTATCGCAGCCTTTTCCATGCCCCCTAACTTCTCTAATAACTTCATCTATTCCTCCCGCTCCCCTTATTTCTCGATGTGATACGTCTTTTTAAATTTGTCTAAATTTTCATTTGAGCCAACGATTATAAAAACATCTTTCTGTTTAACGATATAGTCTGCCTTTGGCGCTACATTCAGCTCGCCCTCGCCTTCACTAGAGGAGTCTTTGTTGCGTACCGCAATAATATTTAGCCCGTGTTTTGCCCTTATGCCCAGATCCCTTATGGATTTTCCTGTAAACTCTTTTGGCGGCACTGTCTCCATTATGCCAAATTCCGGAGAGAGCTCTATGTGTTCCAAAATTGACGGAGAAACAAGCGAGTTCGCGACCCTTGAACCCATGTCCCTCTCCAAAAATACCACCTTTTCCACGCCAATCCTCTGCAGCACCTTGCCGTGCTCGTCTGTAACCGCGCGCGCCACAACATGCTGCACGCCAAGCTCCTTCAGGATCAATGCAGTGAGAATAGACGCTTCCAGATTCGTACCTATACCCACAATAGCCAGGTCCACATTCATTATGCCCACTGCCTTTAGCGCCTTTTCATCCGTGGCATCGACCTGCACTGCCTCTGTCACAAACTCAGACGCCTCCTGCACGAGCTCCTCGTCCTTGTCAATCCCCAATACCTGATGCCCTTTCTCGCTCAATGTCTTTGCCACGCTCATCCCGAATTCACCCAAACCAATTACCGCGAATTGTCTCATATATCGTCTCCTTTTTTTATCCCACCATGACCTTTTCTTCTGGATATTTGTAAACAACCTGCTGCTCGCGCATCGCAACTGCCAGGGCCAGCGTCAAAGGCCCGACCCTGCCAACAAACATCGTGATCATGATAAGAAGTTTTCCTAACGGGCTCAAAATCGGAGTAATGCCTGTTGATAAACCAACGGTGCCGAATGCAGACGTCACCTCGAACAGTATCCTTAAAAAATAGTTCGGCATTGCCTCGTGAGCATGCTCGATGAAACTTAAGAGCATTGTAAAAACCACTATCCACGCAACAGCCAACCCGCCTATCATAACCGCTTTTCTAAATACTGGTTTCGGTATGGTCCTTTTAAATACATGGATATTGTTTCTGTTCTTCATCATGCTCCACGCGCCTGCCAAAAGCACCCCCAGGGTGCAGGTCTTTATGCCTCCGCCTGTAGAACCGGGTGAGGCGCCTATAAACATCAGTATTATGAGAAAAAATAATGTCGGGCTTGCGAGGTTTATGATCGGCAATGTATTAAACCCTGCTGTCCTCGCGGTAGTGGACTGGAAAAATGACGCGAGGAGCTTATCCTTTAGAGTAAAACCGTACAATATCTTGTGATTTTCCAACAAGAAAAACACGACCGTGCCCAGAACCAAAAGCGCAATACTGACACTGACAGCGATCTTTGTTTGAAGGCTTATCCTTGAAAAAAGATGCCTTATGTCTTCGTTGCTCCTTAAAAACAATCTTCTGAAACACCATTTGAATATCTTGGGGATGTCTATAAGCACTATAAATCCTATGCCGCCCAGGATAATCAAGCTCGTCATGACAAGATTTACGTACGCGTCATTAGAATAATTTGCAAAGCTTTGTGAATTGAGCGAAAAACCAGCGTTGCAAAAAGCTGAGATCGAATGAAATATCGAATAAAAGATATCACCGAACCTGTTGTGTAAAAGGAGAGCACCTATAAGTTCTATACAAAATGTTATGCCAAGTATGTATAAGATCAATGTCTTTACGCCCTGCACGCCTTGATGGCCCAGCGCGCCTTTTATAACAATATTTTCCCTGAGCGTGAGTTTTCTTCCTAAAAGTATTGCAAAGAAAGTAGAGAGAGTCATTATGCCCAGGCCGCCGATCTGTATCAGGAATAGTATGATCAGCCGGCCCATCCCTGAAAAGTCAGCGCCTGTGTCTTTTACAATAAGCCCTGTGACGCATGTGGCGCTTGTTGAAGTAAAAAACGCGTCCACTATACCTATCGAGGCGCCGCTGGCAGAGCATTGGGGCAGAGATAAAAGGCTCGCGCCTATGACAATCGTTATAAGAAAGCTAAATATTACCACCTGCGGCGGTTTTAGTCTTCGCATATAAGCTTTCAGCTTTCAGCTGTCAGCTTTCAGCATCTGATGGCTGAAGGCTGATGGCTGATAGCTCATTTTTTCTTCGAACTGACGTCCTCAACCAACTTTTTAAATGCAGGCCTGTCATTAACTGCAATATCTGCGAGTATTTTTCTATTAAGCGTTATTTTTGAATCTCGCAGGGCCTTCATGAATTTACTATAAGATATCCCGAGTTCCTTACAGGCATTGGAAATCCTCAAGATCCAGAGCTGCCTAAAATCTCTTTTCTTAACGCGCCTGTCCCGCGTGCTATAGGCCATGGCCTTGTTCACAGACTCCATTGTGATCCTGTGCCACTTGCTGCGGCCTGCGCGCTGGCCCTTTGCCATTTTAGAGACCTTTTTTCTGCGAGCCCTTGATGCTGGTCCATATTTTACTCGTGTCATTTTTTTCTCCTTTTTAGCCGTAGGGTAGAAGTTTTTTTGTCCTCTTTGCTACTTTGCCTACAATAATAGAACTTCTTCTTAAGCCACGCTTTCTATCAGAAGACTTTGATGTCAAAAGGTGACGTCTCCCCGGTTTCCACCCTTTGAGCTTGCCTTTCTTTGTTAATTTAAACCTCTTCCTTGCGCTCTTGTTAGTTTTTAACTTTGACATGACACTCTCCTTTATTACAATGTTTATTTTTTTGTTTTGCTAACGGCACGGGGCATAAAGTACACCTGGATACTTCTGCCTTCGCGGGTAGGGCCCTTTTCAACCTCTGCGACATCTGCAAGATCAGAAACAACCCTATCCAAAATCTTTCTCCCTATCTCCTGATGACTCATCTCCCTGCCCCTGAAAACCATTGTGATCTTTGCCTTGTCTCCTCTTGATAAAAACCGCTTTAGATGTTGCAGTTTGACCTGGTAATCATGCTCTTCTATGTGCGGTTTTATCTTTATCTCCTTTAGATGCACGATCTTTTGGTGCTTGCGAGCCTCTCTCGCCTGTTTCTCCTGCTCGTATTTAAACTTGCTGTAATCCATGATACGACAAACAGGCGGATTCGCGCCCGCGGCCACCTCTACCAGATCCAGGCTGACATCCTGCGCCTTTTGCAATGCATCGCGCGTGGCAACTACTCCCATCTGCTCGCCGTCCGGCCCTATAAGTCTGACCTCTTTTATTCTAATCCTTTGATTTATTCTAAGCGGTCGTGAAATAAAAATCACCTCCTGGTTAAATTTTCTCTTTGATCTCTTTTTTTATCCTCACTATAAACTCGTCAATTTTTACACTACCCACGTTACCCTCTTTTTTCGCGCGAAGCGACACTGTGCCCGCTTCTTTTTCCTTGTCACCCACCACCAGCATGTACGGGATCTTTGCTAACTCTGCTTCTCTTATCTTATACTGGAGCTTCTCGCTTCTTTTATCAACCTCGACCCTAACATCTTCATTTTGCAATCTATTAAAAATCTCGTCTGCATAATCATACGAGCGGTCAGTAATAGGAATGACCTTTGCCTGCACAGGACTCAGCCACACAGGAAACACCCCGCCATAATGCTCTATGAGCGTGCCAATAAACCGCTCTATACTCCCGAGAATAACCCTGTGTAGTATCACGGGCCGTTCCTTTTTACCCTCTGGCGAAATATATGTTAAGTCAAATCTTTCAGGAAGCGCGAAATCACACTGTACTGTCGCGCATTGCCATGGCCGGCCCAGCGCGTCCTTTACCATGATGTCTATCTTTGGCCCATAAAACGCTCCCTCGCCTTCATTGATCTCAAACTCCATACCTTTTGATGAGAGCGCTTCTTTAAGCGCTCCTGTTGCTCTGTCCCACGCTTCGGGCGTGCCAATATATTTTGGCGGCCGCGTTGAAAGATCGATCTTGTAATCCTTAAAACCAAACACCCTCATTGTATCCAGCACAAAATCTATAACGCCTTTGATCTCGCTCTCGACCTGCGACGCGAGACAAAATATATGCGCATCATCCTGTGTAAAACCTCTCACGCGCAAAAGCCCGTGCAAGACCCCTGATTTCTCGCGGCGGTGCACATTGCCTAATTCAAAAAATCTTATTGGAAGATCCCTGTAGCTCCGGATCTTTGATTTATAAATAAGCATGTGCGCCGGGCAATTCATGGGTTTTATCACGTATTCCTCGCCTTCGGTCTTAAAGATATACATGTTTTCTTTATAATATTCATAATGGCCTGATGTAACCCATAAATCCTTCTTTAAAATATGCGGCCCCATTACCAGTTCGTATCCGCGCTTTAGATGTTCCTTCTTTACATAGTCTTCTATGGTCATCCTTAATATTGCGCCCCTTGGGTGATAAAACACAAGCCCTGGCCCGACATCATCGTGGATACTGAATAGCTCGAGTTCCTTGCCTATTTTTCTATGGTCGCGCTTTTTTGCTTCTTCTCTTAAGTTAAGGAATTTCTCAAGCTCTAGCTTGCTCTCAAAACAGGTGCCGTAGATACGCTGGAGCATTGGATTTGTCTCAATGCCATGCCAGTACGCGCCTGCCAGATTCAAAAGCTTGAATGCCTTGACTTCACCTGTGGATTTAACATGCGGGCCCCTGCAAAGGTCGACAAATTTCCCGTGCTTGTAAAGCGAAACAGTATCGCCTTCTAAATTATTTATTAGCTCTGTCTTGTAAGGTTCTTTCTTAAATAATTTCAGCGCCTCTTTTTTGGAAATCTCGCTATATTTAAATTCCTGATCCGCTTTGATGATCCCCTGCATCTCTTTTTCTATTCTGACGAGGTCCTCTGGCGCAAACCCGTCCTTTTTATCAAAATCATAGTAGAACCCGTCCTCAATAGCAGGTCCTATGCCAAGCTTCACTTTTGGGAAAAGCCGCTTCACAGCATCTGCCATCACGTGCGAACAACTATGTCTTAACGCGTCTAGATTTTTTGTCATATTCAATCCTTATTTAACATTTTAGAACTTGCCTAAATAACTTGCTGATTCTTTATCTATCCAATTTTTCAACTTATAATTATGGACCTGAATCCTAGCAATGCCAAATTTTGATACCTGCCCCTCCATTTTGCTTCTTTTATCGGTGTGAGGATAAACAACTATTTGGGGCTTGGGTATTCTTAAAACTTTTGACCAATAATCTCTCGCCTCGTTTTGATTAAATTGCTTGTATAGCTGAACATATAGACCAATCTTCTTCTTATGTATTCCACAAATTTTTCTTAAAAATTCGACGAATACTTTCAGGATTCTATGGTCTAAATTTGCAAGCTGAACCGAATGCCGATTAGTTCGATGGCCCTCCGCGCAATATAACATCAGACCGCTTATTAGTAATTCTCTCTCTTTGTTATCAAGTTTCTTTTTTATTCTAAACGGGTCTCCGTTTGGATTTTGTTTTACGTAAGAACTTTCACTCCTTGACCTTCTAGCTATTCCATATCTTTTAAGCCAGTAATAAACTTTTGCTTGGGTAGTCTTTAATTGCTTTGCAATATCTACCATGGAAAGTTTTTTAACATCATATAAATAACTTGGTTCTCTTTTGTTCATATCTTTATATGGTGGGCGGTACTGGACTCGAACCAGTGACCTTCACGATGTCAACGTGACGCGCTAACCAACTGCGCCAACCGCCCATGGTGCCGAGAGTGGGATTCGAACCCACACGGGCTTTTGGCCCAATGGATTTTAAGTCCATATTGTCTGCCAGTTCCAACATCTCGGCTAAATTTACCTCATAAATTCTGGAGGCGGCGACCGGAATCGAACCGGTGTATAGTTGTTTTGCAGACAACTGCCTTGCCCCTTGGCTACGCCGCCTTAGAAAACAAAAACGTGTAACCTTAAAGGAAACACGGCTACACGTTGTTAAAAAACCTCTCTATCCATTAAAACGGCTGGGTCCAGCTGCCGCCAGAGGCAGAACTCCATCTTATGTGCCCGCCGACATACAACACATTGCCACCCTTGGACTTATGATTCTCTGGCTTATCAGTAACTATCGGTGTGTCAGAATCAGCTGACTCTGTAAGGCCTGACTGATACACATAATCTCCGCTATCAGCGTTTGAAGGAATGCTGCTCGCGCTCGAAGGGCACTTAAAGATCTCTAATGTATCAATATAATCCCCGTCCACCAACTCCTGCAGGTTCTCAGGGAACCTCTCCATATTATCCGTGGCATACATATGAAGCGCTATCCCTATCTGCTTCAGGTTATTCATGCAGCTCGCGCGCCTTGCCCTCTCGCGCGCCTGGCCAATAGCCGGGAGAAGCATGCCAGCGAGTATGCCTATAATCGCGATTACAACCAATAATTCAATTAATGTAAATCCGCGCTTTTTCATATTAACCTTCCTTCCTTAAATACCACAGCTCCTGGATTTTGTCAAGCAAAACCTGCGCTATGTATGACTTAGATTCATTACTAATATATATGCTATTGCCCCTTGCGTCTATTATAGATACTCCTAACCTATTGTTACCAAATGGGTTATGTCGATTTGTCAGCCTATTGGCCACTATCAGGTCTAATTTTTTGGGCCTTAATTTTTTCCTTGAATTTTTAACCAGGTCCTCTGTTTCTAAGCTAAATCCCACAAATAGCTTATCTCTTTTATGCTTGGCCAATTCTTTCAATATGTCCTTAGTTGGAACGAGTTTAAGCAGCAAACTCTCTTTTCTTTTTATCTTTCTCCTCGCAGCGCTCGCTACCCTAAAATCCCCTACTGCAGCACACATCACCAGACAATCTGCTTTCTTAATCTCTTTCTTAAGCACTCTCAACAAATCATCCGCTGTTTCAATTGAAATGAACTTTTTAACCCTGGGAGGTTTTAGTTTGGTAGGTCCGCTTACGAGCGTAACAGCATGCCTCTTTCTCGACGCAACCTCTGCAACCTTATATCCCATGACCCCAGTGGATCTATTTGAAATAAACCTCACAGGATCGATCCGCTCTATTGTTGGCCCAGCAGTTACTATGATTTTAATGGCGCACCGCCCTTTCAATCATAAACTGCACGTTAGTATTGGCATTCAACGGGATAATTTTAACATCCGGGCAGTTCTGCTTCCACACCCTGAAAATCTCGTCTGCAAATCCCTGCCCTATAGTCTCTACGCCATCGAAATCCAATATAATCGTTTTAAATTTACCCAAGCCGCTCAATATTCTCCTTGCCTGGGAACGCGAAACATACTCAGAACCTGGTTTGTAAAGCTTGACTTTTACCTCTGTCTTATTAAACTCGACTGATTCATCTGTATATTCCTTAAATACTGCACTCAATTCCCTTATCGAATCAATGCTGATAGAAAAGAAAACCTTTGTGCCAATAACATTCTTTCTAACGCCCTTGATAAAAATGTCATTTATAAGATTATCGAATATCAGTTTCTTTCGTGCGCCCTGCAATACCAGCTTATCCGCTACCTTTGATGTAAAAAAAATACCTTCCCCGCTATGAGATTCGGAAGCTGTTGTCAATTTGCCTTTCATGAGATCCTGTATTGCCTCCATATCATCATTAAAGCCTTTCTTGCTTCTTATATTGTCAAAAATCCCTACGCCTTTATCTATTACCTCAAAACGTATGTGCCCTTTATCCCTTTCCATGGTTACTTCTATCATCTCCGAGCCCGAATGTTCAATCGCATTATTAAGCATCTCTGTAAACGCATAGGATACAATACGCGTGATGTTTTCAGGAAGCTCCATCAATACGCCTGTCTCGTTTTTTATTCTGTCCAGGACCAGATCTTCGGAAAGTTCTTTATTCTGCATAATGCGATGAATGCGCCTTATATCCTTTTTAGCCTGCATAAGCGCCTTTTTAGTCGCAGGGATATAACGGGCCCTGTTAGCTTTCCCTATTAATATAACCTTGCCTTGATCTTTCAACTTCTGAAAAAATCTATTTATATAGGCGCGTGAAAATCCTGTCTTTTCCACTATCTCAGAGGTCTTCACTTCGCCTTTTTCATCCAGCAACACGAGGATAAGTTTAGTTATAGAATCCATAATACCCCACACCCTGCTTTAGTTTACAACTATAGTATATATTATAAAATGAAAGTTGTCAACAAGATGTTAATTCAGATATGGTTTATGACTTGTTTACAACTTTAAAATTTAATATGCTCTAAAGTTGTAAACAACATCGGGCCGAAAGTCTGATGTGCCGATGAAGATATCGGATTGTAACCAATTATTTTAAGAGCTTTTTTGCTTCTTTTATGATTATATCGATGTCCTGGATATGCCCCACGCCTTCACTGCCGCAGGCGAGCTTGCCTTTGATAGGACCGGTGAAGTGATAGTCGAGTTTTCTGAGTTTCTGGATATTTTGCTGCACGATTTTATTATTATACATCCCGGAATTCATTGCCGGAGCAAAAAGAACAGGTGCTTTTGTGGCGCAAATAGCGCATGTTAGTATGTCGTCGCATATGCCATTAGCAACTTTTCCAATAATGTTTGCTGTGGCTGGCGCAACCAGCACAAGATCTGCTTTTTCAGCTAAAGATATATGAGCGGCGTCCCACTCCTCAGGCAGCGCAAATAAATCCGATGTTACGACTTTGTTCCCGGATATCGCCTGGAAAAGAATCGGCCTTATAAACTCCTCTGCCTCTTTTGTGAGAACTACTCCTGTAGACACACCGAGACGCTGAAGGCCCCGTATTATATCCAGGGCCTTGTAACACGCGATGCTACCCGTGACACCGACTATGATATATTTGGCTTTCATAAATTAAAAACTCTAAACACTAAATCCTAAACAAGCTCAAAAATTCAAATGTTCAAAACCGTAATGTTTTGGGTTTAGGGTTTGTTTAGAGTTTAGGATTTCGGATTTAGTGTTTATGCCTTTTTGTCTTTTATCTTGTATCTCACCTTGCCCTGGCCTATTTCTTCCAGCGCAATGGTTGAAAACTTCTTCGTGGTTGTCTCTATTAATTTCTGCGCGCCATCATTGAGCTCTATTGCGCGTCTTGCAGCAAGTAACGTTACCTTGAAAATACTGTCACCGTTTTTAAAAACACTTTCTCGCGGAACATAAGACATATTACTTCCTCCTTATTCTACATCTCTCGGCAATAACGATAGAACGCAGGCTCTCTAGCGCTGATTCCAGCATATTATTGACGACAACATAGTCATATTTTGAAAAATGCGCTAATTCTTCTTTCGCGACCTTTAACCTTTTTGAGATCTCTCTTTTGGAATCTGTTGAGCGACCGACAAGCCTTTCTTTTAACATGCCCATGGAAGGCGGCGCGACAAATATATAGACCGAGCGCATCTTGAGCCTTTTTATCTTCATGGCGCCCTGCACGTCTATATTTAAAATAGCGTCCTGGCCTTTTTCAACGATGTGCTTTATGTATTTTTTAGGCGTCCCGTAATATTCCTCAAAGACCTTTGCCCATTCCAGGAATTCATCTTTCTTTTTGCGCCTTAAAAACTCGTCCTTCTCCATAAAGATATACTCCATGCCGTCTCTTTCGCCGGAACGAGGCGGACGCGTAGTCATGGAGATAGACCGGCTCAATCCTCCCAGAGAATCTATCAATTTATTTATCAGCGTGGTCTTGCCTGACCCTGACGGCGCTGAGATTATAAATAATATGCCTTTTCGTTTCATGTCTATTCCACGTTCTGCGCCTGCTCGCGCATCTTGTCGATCTCACTTTTTACGTCCACTACTAAACCGGAGATCTTTACAGCGCCTGCCTTTGAGCCCAGCGTGTTTATCTCACGCTGCAATTCCTGTAGGATAAAATCCAGGCGCCTGCCAGCCTCTGTATTCGACTCGAGCGTCTCTTTCATCGCCCCCAGATGACTCTTGGCGCGCGTTATTTCCTCAGAGACATCGCACTGCTTTGCAAATATGGCGAGTTCTGTTTCTACCCTTGCCTTGTCTATATCATAATCGTCTCTTTTTAAGATCTCTTTTATCCTCGTATGCAATATATTGCGGTATTCTAAAATAAGCATCGGTGCGAGCTTTGAGATTTTATCAATAGAGTCCGCTACTTTCTTGATCCTCCCCGACAAATCCTTGTAAAGCGCCTTTCCTTCTTTTTTCCTCATGCTGTCGCAATCCAGTACTGCCTTTTTCAATGCAGGCTCGATGGCCGACCATATTGAACTCGCATCATGAGCCTGCTGTTCCTGTATAATCACGTCTGGAAAAGAAAGTATGTGCGAGAGGCTTACCTCGTCGCTCAGCCTTAATCTCTTTTTTAATTTATTCAGCATCTTGTAATATTTTTCTATTGCCTCGTCGTTAAGTTTTGCTGACCCGAGATCCTTGTCGCCCTTTTTATGCAAAAGCGAGAGATTGACCTTGCCGCGTTTCACGTATTTATTTATGAAATGTTTTGCCTTATCTTCTAATGTGCCGAGACTATTAGGCATTCTAGACGAGACATCAAAATATCTGTGGTTCACTGTGCGCACCTCGACAGTAAATCTCCCGAACCTGCCTTTTGCCTCGCCTTTTCCAAACCCTGTCATGCTTTTTATCATGCCCAGACCCGTTTCTTTTGCGTTTCCATGCTAACAGTCTTTGTCGGATACAGATCCACGATTATCTCGTCTGGTTCAAACCAGAGTTTTATCTCGCGCTCTGCTTCTTTGGCATCTGAAGACGTGTGAAGCACGTTTTCATAGATGCCTTTTGTAGTGATCCTGCCAAAAGAACCTCTTATGCTCGTTACATCTGCTTCTTCTGGATTGGTCGAGCCAGCTAGCTCGCGGACCTTTGTTAGAGCGTCTTCGCCCCAGTAAACCATTGCCATGACCTTACGCCTGCCATGAAGCTCGCCCTGGATATATCTGATAAGCTCTTTAAAAAATGGCTTGTCTTCCATATGTTTATAGTGTTCTTCAGCAAGCTCTTTATTAACCCTGAGTATTTTAGCCGCAACTATTTCCAGCTTTGACTCTGAGAGACGCATAAGTATATTTCCTGTTAGCGACTTTACCAATCCATCTGGCTTAATCAAAACTAAGGTTTTCTGGTTCATGTCCTACCTCTTTAACTCTTTGATTTTAAACGAGTTATGACTTTTTCTAAATCCTTGTCCGAGTAAAATTCTATTTCTATTTTACCGCCTTTTTTGCCTTTTAAAATCTTGACCTTTGTTCCCAATGCATAACTTAGCTCTTCTTCAATAGCCCTGAGATTAGGATCTTTATCTATCTTCTTTGTCTTTGTCCCACCTGAAAACTTTTTTGCGTATCTCTCTGTATCTCTTACAGATAGGTCATTTTTTATAACCCTGGTGCAGAGCCTGAGCTGTTCTGATTCTTTGTCAAGTCCCAGTATTGCCTTTGCATGGCCCATTGAGATTGTTCCACGTGAAACAAAGGCCTGGATCTTCTCAGGCAGTCTTAATAACCTGAGGATATTTGCAATAGTTGCCCTGTCCTTACCAATAGTGGCTGAAATAGCCTCCTGAGTCATGCTAAACTCGTCTAAGAGCCTCTTAAATGCCTTTGCCTGGTCAATTGGATTAAGGTCTTCTCTCTGCACATTCTCTATAATAGAAAGCTCTAATGAATCAATATCAGAAACATCCTTTACAATAGCTGGCACCTCGCTTAGCTTAAGCATCTTGGCAGCCATGAATCGCCTTTCCCCAGCTATTAACTCATATTCGTCCTGCTGGGGCCTGACAATAACTGGCTGTATAAAGCCTTTTTCCTTTATAGAAGCAGCAAGATCATCCAGGGCCTGTTTATCAAAACCTCCCCTTGGCTGAAACTTATTAGCCTTGACCTTTTCAACAGGTATATTAGTGATTATCTGGCCCTTTCCAGCCTTTAACAATGCTGAATCTTCCCTTGAGCCCTTCTCAGGTATTAATGCTCCTAGACCCCTTCCGAGACCTCTTTTTTCCATTCTTTCACACCCTCCCCTGCTAACCCTCTTAAGAGCTCGCCTGCCAGAGCTTCATAGGTTTTGGCTCCTGTTGAATGTTTATCATATAGGTGTACTGGCCTTCCAAACCCAGGTGCTTCGCTCAACCTTATGCTCCTGGGTATGATTGTCTTAAACACCTTTTCCTTAAAGAATTTCCTGGCCTCCGCTATTACTTCAGAAGTAAGATTAGTCCTATAATCAGCCATTGTCAGAAGCACGCCTTCTATCTCTAGTTCAGCATTGAGATTGTCGCGCACAAGATTTATAGTGTTCAAAAGCTGGCTCAGGCCTTCCAACGCATAATATTCACACTGGATAGGTATCAACACTGAATCAGCTGCTGTTAGAGCATTGATTGTCAAAAGCCCTAATGACGGCGGCGAGTCAATAAGAATAAAATCATAATTACTGGTCAGGTCTTTTATGCTAGACTTGAGCTTATACTCCCGATTCATCATGCTGATTAATTCTATTTCAGCTCCTGTAAGATTTATGCTTGAAGGGATTAATTGAAACTCTGGCGTGTAAAGCTCCTGTATAATATCCTGGGCAAGGATTTTATTTACCAATACATCGTAGATATTATGCTCGATCTTTGTCTTGTCAACCCCGAGCCCACTTGTCGCATTTGCCTGCGGATCAAAATCAATCAGCAAAACTCTCTTTTTTTTATGGGAAAGATAGTAGCCTAAATTAATGGCTGTGGTGGTTTTTCCAACCCCGCCTTTCTGATTACAGATTGCTATTACTTTTCCCATAATAACCGTATCACAACCGTATCACAACCGTATCATTTTTTATGTAACTTCTTTATTACCTTGACTTTAGCTAACTTTGACCCTTGCATGCGAAAAAGGCCTTTGTTCTCTTCCCGCAACACCTTTACATCAACTTCAGATTTAGTAGCGCCTAATTTTGACAGGGCGATTTTTATTGCTTCCTGGGCTGTCTTTGCTTCTACTTCTATCTCTTTTAAGACCTGTTTTTTAGGGCTCATGACTTTCTTAAGAAAAAGAACTGTAAAGAACTTGTAAGAACGGTATTAGTCAGCCAGTATAGGACCAGGCCTGACGGCAGACTGTAAAATATAAACCCAAACATGACTGGCATTATAGTAGCCATCATCTTTTGCTGGTCTGTCTGGGCTGCAGTGGTCTTTGCCTGCGACAGCTTCTGTTGTACTATCATAGCACCTATCATCAAGATTGGCAATAGATTTATTGCATTGCCTAAGAAAGGCATGGTAAATGGCAGATGAAACGCGGCATCTGGCATGGATAGGTCCTTTATCCACAGAAAATGCGCGCCCTTTAGCTCCACAGACCTCATGAGCGTCTGGTAGAGCGCGATAAATATCGGCATCTGTAAAAGCATCGGAAAACACCCGCCCATTGGATTTACATTATACCGTCGATAAAGTTCCATCATTTCCTTGTTTAATTTTTGCGGGTTGTCCTTGTGTTCCTGGCGCACCTTTTCAATGTGCGGTTGTATCTCCTGCATCCTTCTCATTGATTTCAGGCTCTTGAATGACAGCGGGAACAGTAAAAAGCTCACGCAGCATGTAAGTAAAAGTATCGCGACTCCATAATTATGAAAAAGGCCATAGAAAAATCTCAGGACGCTTAAGAGAACGAGTATTATGCTCGTTAGTCTCCCAAAATACAATGCCTTGCCAAATGACTGGTCTACATCTTCCAGCTCGCCTCTCTCTGTCGGACCTATATAGTAAAGAATGTCGTAAGATCTTGTCTCCCCAGGAATGATTCTTTCATCTTCAAGCATAAAACCTGTAACAGGGGCGTTCTTAATATTTTTTGTAAAAATACCTACGGGTTTGAATTCAGGCTTGGCAATGATTGAATAATATTTATTTCTTAACGCGAGCCATTCGATATCGGAATGATATAACTTATTGTATTTCTTGGAATTACCGCTTGTTATCCTTTTTACTGTTCCATCTTTGGACAAAAGATCCACGCCCACAAACCTTGCTTCGAATTTTTCCTTGCTGGCAATCTTTGAAGCAGCTGTAAGTTCGAATGATAAGTTTTTTGTTGAGGAGGAGAGATTTGTTATTTTGATGCTTGAGCGCAGCGCATATTTATCCCTTAAAAATTTTACAGACTTTTCTATGCCAAGACCTTGTTTTTCAACATAGAGAGAGTTCGTATCCTCTCTGATTGCAAAGAGTTGCGACGACAAACCAGATAGCTCGCCGCTTCCCTCTATTGACAGCATACCCTGCTGGAACAGGGCGTTTTCCACAAGATCAATATCAAAACGCTTGCCGTCCTTTATTTTGATTCTCTGAATGCTGCCGCCTATATTAGAAAAATCTATCTCGTATTTAGCATTGGCGAGCATAGTTGATATTGCGCCATCCGGCAGCACAGCCTCTTCGATTTCCTCAGGCTTGCTCTCGCGGCGCGTTTCTACAACTTCTTTTTTTTCAACGAATTGCATAGGCTGTTCCAGACCGCTGGAAGACGGCGGGTTTATTTTTTTAAGAAAAATCGGGTACACCAGCATCACGATTATCGATAATGCAACTGCAGCTAAAAGTCGTCTCTCCATATCCTCTTCCTTAATCCGCCTCAGGCGGATTATTTTTTATACGGATCAAAGCCGCCTGGAAACAATGGATTACATCGTAATATGCGGCCAACACCCTTGATTAATCCCAAAAACGCGCCCCTGTGATTAATTGCATCAAGCGTATATTGCGAGCACGAAGGATAATATCTGCATTTACATAACATAAATGACGATATATAGTTATGATAAAATTTTATACTATTTTTTAACACGTTTTTTAAAAACATATGCCAATTCTTTTTGTATCTCGCTGGATTTTGTGTCTTTCTTAAGATTTGAACCCAGAATCACAATGTCATGGCCAGCTGGTAGTAATCCTTTTGTCTTAACGTAGGCCTGCCTTAAGATCCTTCTGAATCTGTTGCGCAAAACAAGCTTTTTATTATAGAGGCTTTTTCTGACTACAAAAGCAGCCCTGTTTACACCAGAGGCATAGTCTCTTTTTAATAAAAATACCGTGATTAGCCTGGCTCTGAAGGGAGCGCCTTTGTCAAAAACCTTTTTTATCAAGGCGTTGTTCTTCAGGCGCTCGTTCCTGCTAAAGGAATTGCCTGTCATTAAACAGTGAGGCGTTTTTTGCCTTTTTGCCGTCGGCGCCTCAGTACAGCACGGCCCTTGGCAGTGCGCATCCTGTGCCTGAAGCCATGTTTACGTTTCCGTTTTAAAAGGCTCTTTCTGGTAAGATGTTTTTTCACTATAGCCTCCTCATAGGCGTTTTATTATAACATATAACTCCATATCGTCAAGGGGAAAAATGTGTATTGCCCAAATCTTATCTGACAGAACGTACGTGCCCCGTTCCAAATTCTAATTGATACTCGATTTATTGTTTGTAGCTGATTGTGTACAATTCTGATAAACTATTTGTTAATATTTAAGAATTTGGAACGGGGCGTGTCGGATTTGTCAGATAAGATTTTGCTTGATATGAAAATACTTGGCTGTTATAATACTCTGACCTATGAGTGTTGACCTATCTAATATCTGGGATAAAATCCTTGATTACACAAAACAGGAAATAGGAGAGAGGGCGTTCGAAAACTGGTTCACCCAGGCCAAGCTCTCGTCTATTACAGAAGACGGCTTCGTCATAGAAGTGCCGTCTAGTTTTTTCAAGGATTGGATCTATGACCATTACCGGGATATATTGAATATTGCGATATTAAAAACTATTGGCAAGGTGATGCCGGTGACCTTTGAAATAAAAACGCCTCTTGCTGCAAAAAAATCTCAAGACGCACGGCCAGCCGCAACTGGTAAGCCTCTCCAGAAAAAACCTTTTTATTTAAACCCGCGATATACATTTGAGGGTTTTGTAGTGGGCTCGTCCAATAGATTCGCCCACGCGGCAACAATGGCTATCGCAGAATCTCCTGCAAAGGCGTACAACCCGCTTTTTATATACGGGGGCGTGGGGCTGGGGAAGACCCACCTGATGCAGGCAGCGTGCCACTATGTGTCCGAAATGCACAATGGCCTGAAATTGTTCTACACGTCCAGTGAAAGATTCACAAACGAACTCATAAGCGCGATACAGAACAGGACCACGGCCAAGTTCAGGGAAAAATATAGGTCTATGGATGTACTCTTGATAGATGACGTGCATTTTATCGCGGGCAAGGAATCCACGCAGGAGGAATTCTTCCACACGTTCAACACGCTCTATGACGCGCATAAACAGATCGTGTTATCGAGCGACCGCCCGCCCAAGACCATACCAGGGCTCGAGGAACGGCTCGTCTCCAGGTTTGAGTGGGGGCTGGTGACAGATGTACAGCCGCCAGACCTTGAGACACGCATCGCGATACTTAAAAAGAAGGCCGAGAGAAACGCCGCGAATCTCCCGGAGGACGTCTTGTATTTCATCGCCGAAAGAATCAAGACAAATATACGGGAGCTTGAGGGCGCGCTCATAAAGGTAATAGCATACGCGTCGCTCGAAAACACAACGATCTCGCTCGCCCTTACAAAGGACGTGTTAAAGGACGTTCTTTTGGAAGGCGAGAAAAAGATATCCATGGACCTCATCCAGAAAAAGGTGGCCAGTTATTTTGATGTAAAGACATCTGATCTAAAAGCGAAAAAACGAAACAGGCAGATCTCATACCCCAGGCAAATAGCAATGTATCTGGCGAGGGAGCTCACAAACATGACGCTCCCCGACATAGGCGAGCACTTCGGGGGCAGGGACCACTCCACGGTCATACACGCTTACGAAAAGATACAGAAGGAATCAAAGAAGAACCAAAATGTGAAGAACCTGCTGAACCGCTTGATGTTGGAGATAAATAGTTAACAGTGTGAATAATTAGTATTTTTTTGTGGATTATTTTTGTTTCATAACTATAATTGAATAAGCGGGTTTTAAGGTTACTAACATACCAACACCGTATTCTACTAATACTACTAATTTTTCAATTAGATATGGATAGTAAACAGTAAACACTTGGGGGATGTGGATGAAGATAAAAATACTAAAAGACGAGCTAATAAGAAACATACAGAACGTGCAGAATATTATATCAAGTAAAAGCAGCCTGCCGATCTTATCAAACGTATTGATCGAATCAGAGCAAGGTAGTGTAAAACTCACAAGCACAGATCTTGATATAGGCATATCATCCGTATTTGCATCAGAAGTAGAGGAAAGCGGCGCTATTACAGTACCGGCAAAAAGATTTAGCGAGATAGTGAAGGAGTTGCCAGACGAGGACATTATAATAAACACAATGAAAAATAACTCCATGACGATCAAATGCGGGAAATGTTTTTTTAAGATACTGGGCCTCCCAAAGGAGGATTTTCCAAAACTGCCAGAGTTTAAGAAAGATCCGCATGTTACAATAGAGCAGAGTGTTTTAAAAAAAATGCTCACCATGACGCATTTTTCGATGTCGCGTGACGAGGCAAGGTATGTCTTGAACGGCGCGCTATTTTTATTTAAAGGAAACAAGCTTACAATAGTAACAACGGATGGAAAAAGGCTGAGTCTTGTTGAAAAAGAAGCAGGCAGGGAAGTGCCGGACATGTCCATTATAGTGCCGTCAAAGACAATACATGAGCTCAACAGGGTGTTGGAAGATGGGGGAGAGGTCAAGATCACATTCAGCGAGAACCAGGTAAAATTCGAGTCAGGAAACATCACGATCATCTCGCGTCTTATAGAGGGCGAGTTCCCAAACTACGAACAGGTCATACCAAAAGAGGCAAAGGAAAAGATAATTGTTAACAGGGAGCAGTTTTTGTTAGGCGTGAGAAGGGCAGGGCTTTTAACAACACAGGATTCCCAGTCCATAAAGATAGACATATTGAAGAACAGGCTCATAATCTCAAAGTCAAACCCGACTGTTGGCGAGGCAAAAGAAGAGATCGATATCGCGTATAAGGGCCCTGAGATGGTAGTGGGGTTTAACCCGGGTTATTTGATAGACGCGCTAAAAGTAATACCAAAGGATGAATTAGAGATAGAGATTATGGGACCTGATAAGCCAGCAGTGATGCGGGTAGAGGGTTTTTATGTTTACCTCGTGCTTCCTATGCAGCTGGCATAGGTAACTATTGTGAGACGCAAGGCAAAGAAGCCAGAAGACATAAGGGATGTAGTCAGTAAGGTAATAGGCAAGATCGAAAAGCAGGGCCCTGGCAAGAAAGAAAAGATAGTAGCTGGCTGGAAAAAGGCAGCAGGGGAAAAGGCGGCCAGTCATTCGCGGCCAGTAAGCATACGGCAAAAGGTTTTGACAATAGAGGTAGATTCATCTACCTGGTTCTACGCGCTCAATTTAAAAAGGGCCAGCATATTAAAGGACATAAGGAAGGAATTAAGCGAGTACAGGGTAGAAGATATTCGCTTCCGCATGGGCGAGGCTGCTTAAAGAAGAGGGGATATGGCGAAGAAGGTAAAGGAAAAAGAGATAAAAGGCCAGAAGTACGACGCCAGGACAATACAGGTACTGGAAGGCGCTGATGCTGTAAGGAAACGCCCAGCCATGTATATAGGCGACGTGTCTGTAAGAGGCCTGCACCACCTGGTGTATGAGGTGGTGGATAACTCTGTGGACGAGGCAATGGTAGGCTATTGCGAGAACATAGCGGTCAGCGTGCACGCGGATAATAGCGTCACAGTTACCGACGACGGCCGCGGCATACCAGTGGACATGCACAAGACGCAGAAAAAGCCTGCTGTCGAGGTGGTCCTGACAACGCTTCACGCAGGGGGTAAATTTGACCACCGCTCGTATAAGGTATCAGGCGGTTTACATGGCGTGGGCGTGAGCGTTGTAAACGCGCTGAGCGAATGGTTAGAGGTAGAGATAAAAAGAGACGGCAAGGTCTATCACCAGGAATACAAGAGGGGCAAGACTGCTTCAAAGCTCACGGTTATCGGCAAAGCAAAGACTACTGGAACGAGCGTAACATTTAAGGCCGACAATGAGATATTCAAGGAAAAGATAGAGTTTTCATTTGAGACACTCTCAAACCGCTTAAGAGAACTCGCGTTTTTAAATAAAGGATTAAAGATAAAATTAAAAGACGAGCAAAAAGATAAGGAAGCAGAGTTTTATTATTCTGGCGGCGTCATATCATTCGTAGAACATCTTAACAGGAACAAAAATCCCCTGCACAAAAAGGTAATTTATTTTTTAGGGGAAAAAGACGGGGTTTCCTGCGAGGTGGCGCTTCAGTATAACGACGCGTACTCAGAAAATATTTTTACCTTTGTAAATAATATCAATACGATCGAAGGCGGCACGCATCTGAGCGGGTTTAAATCCGCGCTTACGAGAACCGTTAACCAGTATTGCAAAAATAAAAACATGCTAAAGTCGTCTGATGTGGCGATTTCCGGCGAGGACATACGCGAAGGATTGACGTGTGTGGTAAGCTTAAAGGTGCCAAACCCCCAGTTCGAGGGCCAGACAAAGACAAAGCTTGGTAATTCCGAAATAGAAGGCATTGTCGCATCCATTGTAAATGAGAATCTCTCGTCATATTTCGAGGAGCACCCGTCAGTTGCGAACAAGGCGATTGAAAAGGCAATACTTGCTGCCCGCGCGCGCGAAGCTGCCAGAAAGGCGCGCGAGCTTACCAGGCGTAAGGGCGCGCTTGACTCAACATCGCTGCCAGGAAAGCTTGCCGATTGTTCTGAGAGAGACGCTAGTTTGTGCGAGATCTATATAGTAGAGGGTGATTCTGCAGGCGGCTCTTCCAGGCAGGGCCGTGACCGCAGGTTCCAGGCAATCCTTCCTATAAAAGGAAAGATTCTGAATGTAGAGAAGGCGCGGCTTGACAAGGCATTGGCAAATGAAGAGATCCGCACTATTATAAGCGCGCTTGGCTCAGGCGTAGGAGAAGAGTTTAATTTAGAGAAACTAAGATACCACAAGGTCATTCTTATGTGCGATGCTGACAGCGTTAGCGCAGATACACCCATCATGCTTTATGATAGGAAAAGGGATAAGATATTTTTTACTCAGGTGGGACATTTTGTTGATAACTGCCTTGAGCCCAGCCGCTATGACAGTATGAGTTTCAACCAGAAAACAGGTAAATTAGAACGACGGGCAATCCATAAAGCAATTCGCCACCCACTAAGGACAGAGATGTATCGTATTAAAACCTACTGCGGCTATGAGGTGAAAGTTACTTCTTGCCATAGCGCTTACGTGTGGGAAAACTCTCAAGCAATTGCAAAGGAAAGCGCTAAGATTAAACCCGGCGATCAGCTGATTTTCCCGAATCGATTGCCGCGCAATGATCAAGAGATTGAAATCAATTTGGGTAAATTTTTATTTAACCGAGAAAAAAAGATAGACAACATATCTGTTCGGCTGAAGAAAGGAACAGTCGCTAAAATCGCAGACGAGGCATGGGTTGATTTGGAACAGAACCTATGGCAGGAGCTTCAGAGGCGCAGGGAGTCGCTCAAGATATCCCGCTTTGAGATGGCCAAAACAGTAGGGGTTTATAAGACTATTACCCAGCAGTGGGAGACAAAGGCCGACAATGTCATGCCAAAATATGGAAAATTTAAACACTACCTTGCTCAAATTGGCACAGATTTAAATGAATTAGACTATCACATCTATCTTTCTTTGCAAAGATGGCAGGGCGAGGGCTTGGATAATGGCACACAATTTTTCTTGGATAACCACACATCACAAATTAAGACCAAGCTGAAGGTAGATGAAAATCTTGCTTTTCTAATCGGGTGGTATCTCGGAGACGGTTCGCAGGGTTGCGGTGGCAAAAACCCCAATCGGTTTATGCTTTCCATCGGTGACGATAATAATGGCCATTATACCCAAGAGCTCAGGCAGATTATTAAGGATACTATCGATGCAAATGTCATTGTCGACCGAAAATCCGACCGCTGTATGGTGCTGCATTTCCATTCATTTACCTTTAAGCTGCTATTGGAATATTTAGGGCTTTTTGGCAAAAAGGCCCACGAGAAATTTATACCAGATATATTCTATAATGTCACTGCCTCAATCCAACAGGCTTTACTGCGAGGGTTATTACAAAGCGATGGTTATATTGTCGTCGGCAGGAGCAAGGGTAAGCGCTATGGGGATCGCAAGGTAGTTGGATTTTGCACGTCTTCCTCGAGGCTTGGCCAGAACATAGTGTATCTTTTGCGGCAGCTGGGCGTATTTCCATTGGTATCCCGGCATAGGCCAAAGACACATATTCAGAAAGGCAAGGTGTTTAGGTCCAACTATGATAAGATAGACGTTTCTATATCTACAAAGGAACAGATCTCAGCTGTCCGTGATATCTGGCAGACTCACAAGCATGCATGGAAATTGGAAGATTGGATTTGCTCAGACCAGCGCCGTGGCAATTGGGGCAAAAAGCTTGTCCGAGTCAGCGATGATTTTGTAGGCTTAGAGGTTAAATCTGTCCAGAAAATCAGTTGTAAAGACAAATATGTCTATGATTTTTCAGTGCCTGGGAATCAAAATTTTATTGCCGGTGAAGGAGGAATGGTTCTTCACAATTCAGACGGCTCGCATATCCGCACGCTTCTTCTGACGCTCTTTTTCAGGCAGATGCAGCAGCTGGTGGAAAAAGGCCATATTTACATAGCACAGCCTCCTCTTTATAAGGTAAAGAGGGGCAAGCGCGAAGAGTATATAGAAACAGAGAAACAGATGACTGATTTCCTGTTTGACCTTGGCACAGAGGGCATGAGCCTTATCCGCACAAAGGACACAAAGGCGTTTAAAGATAAGCAGTTAAAAGAGCTGTTACGCCTGGTTTTTGAGTTTGACAGACTGGCAGGGGCCATAGAGCGGCGTGGAGTGAAATTATCAAAATACCTTAGTTTTAGACATAAGAAGACCAAAAAACTACCAGTTTATATGGCCAAAGTGGAGGGAAGTGCCCAATTTCTCTATGATGACAAAGAGCTGGCAAAGGCCGTTCAGGCGATAGAAAAAGAGCTTGGCAAAGACAGCCAGATAGCTGTAAAGGATGAGTATGTGGCTGAGTTTTATGAGGCAAGGGATATGGAGAAGATCATTGACAGGATAGAAAAGATGGGCTTTAAAATAGAGCAGGTTTTTGAACCAGATACAGACTCTAAAAAGAATGCATTTAAGATGGATTCAGAAAATGATGTAAAAGGCCTGGATACATTAAAAGAATGCCTTGATTATGTAAGGGAGATTGCGAGAAAGGGACTGCACATACAGAGGTATAAAGGCCTGGGCGAGATGAATCCCCAACAACTCTGGGAAACCACCATGGACCCTGCGACGCGCACGTTATTAAAGGTCACCATGGAGGACGCGGTTGAGGCAGACGAGATGTTTACTGTCCTGATGGGCGACCAGGTAGAACCCAGAAAAGCGTTTATAGACAAGCACGCGCTCGAAGTGCGCAACCTCGACATTTAATTATGTACACGCAGAACGAAAAACTGATCCCGGTTTACATCGAAGACGAGATGAAGAATTCCTACCTCACTTACGCCATGAGCGTAATCGTAGGAAGGGCCCTGCCTGATATCCGCGACGGTCTGAAGCCGGTCCACAGGCGCATTCTTTACGCGATGATGGATCTGGGCCTGGAGCACAATAAGCCGTATAAGAAAAGTGCTCGCATAGTTGGAGAATGTTTTGTTAGAGACACGCTTGTGTTAACCGAAAAGGGTTTGATTCCTATCCAAAATATTAGACGAGGAGACAGGGTGTTTACGCAACATAGCTTAAACCCTGTTACGCAGTTATATGAGATGCCAAAGAGAGAGCTTTTAAAAATTAGGCTTGACAATGGAACTCACAATACAGTTACGCCTTCACAGAAATTTAAGGTGCTAGATAAAAATTTAGAATTTATTTGGAAAGAGGCAAAAGAATTAACCAGAGAAGATTATATTGTTACAAGAGCTCATTATCCTGAAATTAAGGGTCCAGCGAAGCTGAACAAAAGCGTTGATATAAAAAAGCACCCTACTTATCTTAATGAAAATATAGCGTATGTGTTAGGTTTTTTGTTGTCAGATGGATCTGTGGAAAAATCTAACGGAAGACAGCGCAACAGGATGCGTTTTGATTCTTGCAGCGAAAGTATTTTAGAAAAAGTACGTTCAATTTTCAAACAAGAGTTTGATTATGAACCAAAGATTGAGGTGAAAGCATCTAGAGGCGTCACAAAGCACGGGAAGCCACTTAAAAAGATGTATTCTATAAGGATCAACAGGAATCATATCAACAATTTCTTTATGTTAAATTTTAATCTCGAAGGCTGCAAAGCAAAGACTAAAGAAATCCCGCAGCAGCTATATGTGTCCCCAAAGGAAGTAATATTTGCTTTTGTTTCCGGGTTAGTCGAAGGCGATGGTTCTATCCATCGCAGGAGAAACGTCATACATTATGGTTCGATTTCCGAACAACTTATAGATGGGTTGCTAATACTTTTACAACATCAGGGTATTTTTGGTAGGAAATATAAGGCGAAGAAGACAAATTCTAGTTTTGTTTTAGGAAGGAAGGTCAAAGGCAAGGAAACATTTTATTCTTTAGAATTTAAAGGGTCTAACGCACTGTTGTTGGTCTCCAAAATTAACTGTGTTCAGGCGCTGAAACAGAGCAGGTTATTTGGTATATCTCTTAAACGGACGATTCCTTCAAGGCATGACCTTATTCCTTATGCAGGGGCTAATGTTTTTGCTGAATTGAGCACAAGGCATATTGGGAGTGGCTGGTATCAAGATCTAAGCGGTGATAAATTCGGAAAGATAGGCCCGCCTCTTTCTACTTTTGTTGATGGCATAGTGGAGAATAAAATTTATTTTTCAAAAATCGCTTCTATAGAAAAAGCTACGTCGCAGGAGACTTTCGACATACAAGTCGAAGGCGAGCACGAGTTTATTGCTAATGGCATGGTCTCTCATAATTGTCTTGGCAAATATCATCCGCACGGCGATACCGCTGTCTATGATTCGCTTGTCAGGATGGTGCAGAATTTTTCATTGAGGTACCCTCTTATCGACGGTCAAGGCAATTTTGGCAGCGTCGACGGAGACGCTGCGGCTGCCATGAGATACTGCGTCGGCGGCGACTCTTTGATTGTGACAGAAAAAGGACTGCAAAGAATAGAGAAAATTCCGCATTATTCGAAAGTTTCTTTTAAGGCATTGTCAGCAAACAATAAAATAAATCATGTCTCAGAATGGTTTGATTCGGGGGAACATCCGACAAAAACAATCAATACCTATAGAGGGTTTAGTTTATGCGGAAGCCTTAATCACCCTGTGCTGATTTGGCAAAAAGGGGGCGGCACGAAGCCGCAGTTTAAATGGAAGTTACTGGACAAGATCAAAAAGGGTGATTATGCTGTAATTAGTAGAAATACTTCGCTGTTCCCTAAAAAAGAACCTTTTTTAATACCGTATCATCCGGAACTCAAAGGGGCTAGAAGAAACCACAGGCTTCCCGCCTTCATGAGCAAAGACCTTGCTTTTATTTTAGGAGCGGTGGTTTCAGAGGGTAATATTGATAAAAAGAAAATCGGTTTTTGTAATAACGACGATGTTTTTCTCAGAAAATTTAAAGAGAGTTTTAGAAAAGTATTCCCGGATTGCAGGCTTCACGAATTTGTTAGAAAGCCGGTAGGGTATACAAAGAAGAATTATACTTCTTTAGAGATTCATTCACGCCATATTGTAGAATTCCTGAGCAATCTTGGCCTTAAAGCAGGCACGGCAAAAGATAGAGCCGTGCCAGAAATTATATTTTCCTCGTCAAAGACATCAATAGCTTCTTTTCTGAGAGGATATGCGGAGGGGGATGGCAGCGTATACATGTCTTCTTCCTTGAAGAATATAGAAATTGTTTTTATATCGGTCAGCAAAAGGTTAATGCAAGAACTACAGATTTTATTATTGAGGTTCGGGATAGATTCTTCCTATAGATGGCAAAGGACAAGAAATATTTTTAAATTATTTATACACGGACACAACAATCTCAATTTATTCAAAGATCAGATAGGTTTTCTTACAAAACGAAAGCGTAATAAGCTAAGAGAAATTTGCGGTAGAAACAAAAGCGGCTGGGTTATGTCAAAGACAGATTTTGTGCCGTATGTTTCCGATTATATTAGAAGCAATGGTTACACAGGACACAGAGAGTGGCTTAGAAAACATAATATTGATAGATATACAAAGATAGAGAAATGCTGGGGAACTTTGAAGAAAATACTAAACAAAGAAGATAGGCAGTTGTATCAAATGTTAAAGAAAAATAAATATATTTTTGATCCCGTTATGTCTATAGAAGATACAGGGCTGCAAAGGGTTTATTCCATAAAAGTAGATAGCCCCTGTCATTCATTTATATCGAACGGATTTATAAGTCACAATACAGAAGCGCGCATGGCTGCCATAGCAGATGAACTGCTCGAGGATATAGACAAGGATACAGTAGATTTTGTACCGAACTTTGACGAGTCTTTAGAAGAACCCAGCGTTTTACCGGCAAGACTCCCTAATCTTTTAGTAAACGGCTCGAGCGGCATAGCAGTGGGCATGGCGACAAACATCCCGCCCCACAATCTTACCGAGATAGTGGACGCAGTAGTAAAGGTGATCTCTGAGCCAGATGTGTCCATAAAGGATCTGATGAAGATAGTAAAGGGCCCGGATTTCCCAACAGGCGGGATCATCTGCGGCAGGGACGGTATAAAATCAGCGCATGAAACAGGAAGGGGCAAGCTAAGGCTTCACGCAAAGGCGGCTATAGAGCAGCAAAAAGGCAATAAAGAATCCATTGTCATAACAGAAATCCCCTACCAGGTAAATAAATCAAAGCTCATAGAAAATATTGCTGACCTTGTGCAGGATAAAAAACTCGAGGGCATCTCTGACATAAGGGACGAGTCTGACAAAGAAGGTATGAGGGTTGTCATAGACTTAAAGCGCGACCAGAACGCCCAGATCATCCTGAACCAGCTCTACAAGCGCACGCAGATGGAGACAACGTTTGGCGTGATCATGCTCGCGCTCGTCGACGGCAAACCAAGAGTTTTAAACCTAAAAGAGATTCTCGAAGAATATATAAAACATCGTCAGATCATAGTAAGGCGAAGGACCCAGTTTGAATTAAACAAGGCAGAAAAACGCGCGCATATCTTAGAAGGCCTTAAGATAGCCGTAGACCAGATAAACAAGATCATAAAGACGATCAGAGAGTCAAAGGATGCCAAGGTCGCAAAAGACAGGTTAATGGAAAACTTTGACCTCTCGGATGTTCAGGCGCAGGCGATCTTAGAGATGCAGCTGCAGCGCCTGACAGCGCTTGAGAGGGACAAGATCGAAAAGGAATACCTGGAGCTTATAAAAAAGATCGAGATGTTAAATGCGATTTTAAAAAGCGAGAAAAAGATTTTGGAGATCGTGAAAAACGAGGCGCTGGAATTAAAAAAAGTTTACGGCGACGAGCGAAAGACAGAGATAGTGGCAAAGGTCGAGGACATAGATATAGAGGACCTAATAGCAGAAGAAGACATGGTAATCACAATAAGCCACGCCGGTTACATAAAGAGGCTGCCCATAGGTTCTTATCGTAGCCAAAAAAGAGGGGGCGTGGGCGTAACAGGCATTGACATGAAGGACGAGGATTTTGTGGAGCACTTGTTTGTCGCATCCACGCACGAGCACATACTTGTTTTTACAAACACAGGCAAGGTCTTCTGGTTAAAAGTCTACGAGATACCTCAGGCGAGCCGCGCAGCCAGGGGTAAAGCGATAGTGAATCTTTTGCAGCTTGGCCAGGGCGAGCAGGTCTCTGCGTGCGTGAGGGTAAAGGAGTTTGAGGAAGGAAAATTTCTCGTGATGGCGACCAAGAACGGTTTGATCAAAAAGACAGATCTTATGGCGTATTCAAACCCGAGAAAAGGCGGCATAATCGGCATAACAATAGAAAAAGGCGACGAGCTTATAGAAGTAAAGTGGACTGACGGAAAGCAGGAGATGATCCTTGCGACAAACCAGGGCAAGGCCATTAGATTTGCGGAGTCACAGGTAAGGAATATGGGAAGAGGCGCAAAAGGTGTAAAAGGAATCCGCCTTGGCAAAAAGGATCTGGTAATCGCGATGGAGCTCGCGAGAAAAGACGCCACGATCCTCACAGTTACATCACAGGGCTTTGCGAAGCGCACGCTTGTTGAACAATATAGAAAACAATCCCGCGGCGGTAAAGGTATAAAGAACGTAAGTGTTACAAATAAGAACGGCGAGGCAGTGGGCCTGAGGATAGTAAATGACAAAGATGAACTCATGGTCATGACAGAAAAAGGCATGGTCGTCCGCTGCCCGGTAAAAGATATACGCGCCACTGGAAGAGCAGCCCAGGGCGTCCGCATCATAAAACTCGACTCAGGCGACAAGGTCTCTGCGATCGCCCGCGTCATACCTGAGGAAGAATAGCCACACGTCCCCATCGTCTAGTCTGGCCTAGGACATCAGATTTTCGATCTGACGACACCGGTTCGAATCCGGTTGGGGACGCCATCAATTCGGACACACCTGGACAGCGCTTCTTTATCATCTTATCTTCAATGATTATATATGGACAGAAGTTACGCTTCTAAAAGAGACTTCAAAAGCCATTTTAATAGAGTTTGATTATAGAAGAGCATGGTTGCCGAAGGCATGGATTTTGAGAATTAAGCGAGGCAAAGACAAATCTTGTCATCGCGAGCCCCAAAAGGGTGAAGCAACCTCTATTAAAATATCCGAATATTACTGGACCAAGAAATTCCAATAAAACCCTCTACAATCTACAAGTGGGCCCATTATCATTATATGCCATGTGTTAAAATCGGCAATCGCATAAGATTCAAGGAGCAAAAGGTAGAAGAATGGCTCAAAAAGAGAGAAAGAAAAGGAAGAAATGCCTATAAAATGTCCCCATGAAAACTCTTCCAGAACCCCCTATTCTGTGATATACTATATATAGAATATACATGTCTGCCAAATTAGGCCTTAGGGATTAAGGAGAGGTTGTTTTTTTACGTGCATTTTTGCTGGCATTAAAAAAGTATTAAGTTTCTTTTTATTGCCGCTATTTCTTTTTATTGATCTAATCTACTCCGCAAGGTAACTAGTTGAGTCAAAAAACCTGTTGCCTAGTCAAATTATGTTAAAGTTCAAAAAGCATAATAAATTTAAAATCGCATCTCTGTCTTTTATAGCAAGCGCTAGCTTGTTATTTACCAATGCGTTATGCTCCTATCCTGCTCCTGAAGATCTTTTAAGAATGCCCGCAGGAGACGAGGAGACTTATCAACGTCTCCTGCATGGACAAATGAACAATCCTCATTTGTCAGCTAATAAATCTAAAGATTTAACTCGGGAATCAGAAACTATTAGAAAGATTGGGTTAGATCTTGCGCTTATCCAGCGTATGAAAAGCAAACAACGCAATTCCTTAATAGCTGCTTTTGAAAAAGCTGAAAGAGCAAGTAAGGATTCCTCGGACAACGAACTAACCGAAGAGGATATAGAGTTTTTCAAGGTTTATGGTGAATTATTCAATGAGGAATATTTCGAGAAAGGAACTATTTCTTCGTACAAGAATTATGGTACATTTCCTGGACTTATTGAGCCTCGCATCGAGACAATCATCAAGGAGCTAGGACTTAAAGCTGGGGATAGAGTTCTAGATGTTGGCTGCGGTAATGGAGACTATGTAAAACTGTTAAGATTGAGTGGAATTGACGCTAAAGGAATAGAGATCTCAACTTACGTCTTAGGAAAAGCAGATAAAGATACCAGAAAACATTTATTTCTATTAGATCAATTGGATTTGTTCGATGAGTTCGAATCAAAAAGCTTTGATTTGATCCTGTTAAAAGATATATTAGAACATATACCAGAAGAAGTTCTTCCACGTTTTTTGTCTACCATAAAGAAGCTGGGAAAAAAAGCACTTATTACTGTGCCTCTTGCAGATAATGAGGGCAGATTCTTAAACCCGGATGACAACCAGGACTTAACGCATGTAGTTAGGAGAGGAAGGAACTGGTGGCTTGAGTCTTTAAATTCAGATTGCGAAGATACGGATAATATAAATTTAGCATTTAAGAAAGAGAAGGCCGATGGAACACTTTGCGTAATTGCGTCTTTGGAAAGCAAGGAATCTATTGACAGAGGCGCAGATAGTACGTTATTCAACACTACCGGACCTATAAAAATAGCTTTAATGGGAACTGCAATGATAAGAGCAGAACCCATAAAGAAAAGCGACTATTATAAAAGCAAGATCCAGAAAAAGTTTTTGGAACCACCGATTGGCGTATATAGATTGCAACATTTTCTGCAGGAAATGTTTGCAGATCAAATAGAAGAAGGCAAACTAATCATAGATGTGTTTGATCCCAGTTTTCTCTCTGCAACAGATAGCCTCCCATCATTTTTTTCTAAAGTGCGGTCCGAAGGATATCATGTTATCGGATTCAGTCCGATAAGGGTCCTTTTAGGAGAAGACCTCTTTTTTATGAGCAGAGTTTATAAAGAAGCTCTTGGCTCTGGTGTCCGCCCTTTATTTATTTCTGGAGGAAACGAAGCCTCAATTAATAGTCAGGTTTTATTCGATACGATGCCATGGATGGATTTTTGCATATACGGCCTTGGAGAGCCTGTTTTACAGAACATTCTCAACGAAGTATTTAGTAGTCCTGCGAAACAGTTTACAAGGAAAAATTTTTATAATGTGCCAGGACTTATCTATTATAAAGACTCCAAATTATTTCGGAATCCTTACAAGGCTTCTCATGAAGAAATTAAACACCTTTCAAACTACACCCCATTAAACATACCTTACCAGGATTATTGGGCTCTTGCCAACACTAGTGTTGGCAAGATAAAAGGACTCAGGCATACTAACGTGATAAGAATATTTATGAGTAACTATTGTCCTTATAACTGCGCCTTTTGTAGTGACCATGCTATTGGTAGGGCAGTTTTTGGTAGAGATATAGCTCCTGTAACTGCAGCGGAGTTTGGGACCATTATCAAAACGCTCTATCAAAAAAAAGGGGTGGAAGGCATATATTTCAATGATGATGACATGTTTGTTGATAGAAAAAGGGCTCGTGAGACTCTAAAAGAAATTATCAGAATGAAAGAAAATGGAGAAATCCCTGCTAATATGAAATTTTATGGTCAAACGCGAGTAGACAGAATTACCGAAGAATTATTAGATTTGGCGAGAAAAGCGAGATTTGTTTATCTGGGTTTTGGCGTTGAATCTTTTTCTGACGAAAGCTTGTCTGCTCCAGATATGAACAAAGGATACAAGGCTAAGATAGCTTTTGATAATGTAAAGCGTTCCCTAGAAAAAAGAATCCCTATTACTAATATTAATTTACTATTGTTTCACCCTACTATATCAAGAGCATCTTTTATTACAACAACTGAAAAAACAGTAGAACTATTGCATGAATCATCGAAGCATCGGGCGAAACTGTCGGTAAACAGTTTTCCTGTTATTGAATCATATGTAGGCGCTCCAATAAATGAACTAGCAAAAGCTAAGGGTTGGCCACTAGAAAAAGAAAGCATAACCCATAATGGGAAAACATGGGAATATACTGTAAATTATCTCCCTGTCGATAAAGAAATGCGAAGTGTGGTTGAAAATCAAAGACTGCTAAAAGAGTTCCAGGGTGTAATGAAAAGACTTGCCGAAGACAAAAGATGGCCGGGGACAACTGTATCTAGGAGCATAGGAGTAAATGGCTTGGCAATGTTTATGGCTGCTTATAGGATTCTAGGCATCAATAACAGAGAATCATCTGTATCTATAGAGGATATGGAAGAGTTGATATGGAAATTAATCGAGACATTCCACTATGTAGAAGAAACTGCTAAGATTCTTTCAACTCAGAATGCAAACATTGTATTTACACAGTATAACCAAAAATTTATCTTCCGCAGAGGTTCAATGCCTTTGTCAGAAATCCCTTCTTTTGTAACTGCAGCTCTAGGTGAAAAATGCCCCAGAGAAACATTGATTTCTTTTAGGAATGCAAATTATTTAGATATCGAGCAAGCCTTACAGGGGGTTCTTTCTGGAGAGGTAAATAGTTTACAAGAGGCGTTTTCAAAATACGGTATGCCTGCTTATGAATACCCTAACTTTAAAAAAGTGTTGTTAATTGCTCCGTGCGGAAACTACGATGGAACACCATTAAAAACAGTCGTTCCACACCTAGGCCTGGAAAGAATAGCACATTATGTTTTGAGAAGCGCTCCTGATGTAGACTGTAGGGTGTTTAATCCTAATATAGTTGGGCGCGATAGGTTAAAAAAAGTGATTGAAGATGAATTTTTTGACGTAGTGGGGTTTAGTTTTCTTCCAGTTACGCTTAAAAACGATTCCCCTATGATCGATCTTGTAGCCAAGGAGTCACCAAACTCTATCTTAATAGCTGGCGGGATTAATATCAGAAAATTGCCTCACCAAGAAATCTTTGGAATAATTCCGCTTGATGTCTTTATAGCTGGTCCTGGAGAGGCGACCTTTTGTAAAATTTTGGAGCAATTGCCACCCTCTGCTTCTGGCAAAAAAAAGAGCGTAAAAATCAAAAAACTTGAAGAAATTGCCAATCTTTATATTTATAATGAAAATCGGCTCAGCGCTACTAAACAACATCCCTTCCATTTTGTACAAATAGAAGAAAGCGAGCTACGAAGAGATATTGCTTACACAACCCCTGATCTGATTCATGGAGTAACATACGAAGTTGCAACCCAAGACACTCACAGCGAAATTTTACCTTTTGATATGGTAGGAACTAGGCGTTTATATCTTAAGAGCACAGATAGATGCAAAGCAAATTGCATTTTTTGCTCTGCGCCTAAAGAAAAAAACGAATCTGAGAGCATGGATACTTTGATAGAAGCTATGAGGAATGTCAGAGGAGAATATGATAGTGTGCATTTTTCTGACAATGACTTTCTGGTTGACCACGCAACAGTAAGAGACCTTTGCTATAAGATTATCGAGGCGGGATTAGAAAAGATTCCCAAAGTATGCAAATCACGCACTGATGAAGTAAATCCAGAAATATTAACACTCTTAGCGAAGTCTGGCTTTAGAATAGTGACCTATGGAGTAGAATCATTTGATAATAGCGTCCTTCGCAGGATGAGAAAAGGAACGACGCAGGAGCAAAACGAAAAAGCTTTAAATATGACTCTAATGGCCGGGATTAAGCCTGGGATGGACATGATTTTCTTTTCTCCTTGGGAGACCAAAGAGACGCTTCTTCATTCGGTTGAGAAAGCTGTAGAATATATAGAGAAAGGAGCTTATCTTAATTGCACAACCGCCATGCACACTCAACTTGGCGATAAATTTAGTTCTGAAGGAAAAAAACAGCAAATTCGCTACCAAGAGATTGATTTTACAAGCACAGGAAAAACTTTTCTTAATCCGGAGCGCATAATTCTATCCGCAGATATGGAAGATTTGAGAAAAAGAGTTTTGGATAGGCGTGCAATACTTGAAGAGTTAGCTAAGAAGAAATATGCAGCTACACACGGAAAATATGTCTCCTTTTCAACTTTATCGCTACTTTTTTGCAAGGCTTTTTACGAAGTTCTCTTAGACGAGGATGTTGAAAAAAAAATAGAGAAAGAGTATAAAGTAAAGATAGACCAAATTAATACATTAATAGACAGGACAATTACATTAGAAAGCCAAAGAATAGTAATCTTGCCCAAAGCCTCTTCCGGTGCTTCTACTTCTGCAATAATTCACAACATTTCAATAAATTCTCAAGAAATACCGAATATTGATAGCAGAAAAGATGCTTATAATGCGTGGCGTAGAAAAGTCCGTGATCGTGAAATGTTTAGCGAAGCTGAGCTTAAAAGAAAGAAGGTTTTTTATCGTTATGGAAAAAAAGCCAGTGATAGATTACCCTCGGGAGAGGGGCATTATGGTATGGCTGCTGCCCTTTTTTTAAAGCCTGCTGGAGCATTAAAAGATAACATTAATATTATTTACGACGCCTTTAGAGGAACGCAAGCATATAGAAATAATAAATTGAGACTGTACAATTACGATAGTATTCATCACTCCTTAAATATATACGCCAGATTTGAAGACAAGCCGATTGCAGAAGACTTACAGCTTAAACATATGTTGAATTTGCAAGAATCTATCAAAGGCACCTCGAGCTTCTTAATATATTTCGAAGGGGTTAACTGGAATAGCAATGACCATAAATTTGCCTTGCAGGCTTATCCTGGAAAACAGTTTTTGGATATAGAAAGTAAACTAAGAAGAGAAAATTATGATCGTATTGAATTTTCATTTGCTACAATTGTTGGAGAGTTAACACAACAAGAGCTGGATGAATTATTATCTTTAGTTAATATGTATGCTGAATTACCCATTGGTCTTAAAGCAGTAAAAGAAGTGAGTTTAGTACATGCCAAGGATGAGATGCTTGCAGATTCTATCTTTGTTAAAGATGTTGCTTTGCAACATACCGAAGCAATTAAAGTTATAGATATAGATCGGATGAACCGAATTATTATAGAAACTGGATTGTAACTAATCTTCTGGTGCCCAAACAGGTGCCCAACCAAAGAGAATATAGAGTCAACAAAAGTAAACAAAAGTGAACTATATAGAAAGTCTAACCCCTTATCAAATATAGACTTAACTCCATAACTCCTTAAATCCCAATAAGTTATAAAAATCCCCTTAAAAGAATCCATCCCTCTCCGCCACGTGTCATTACGAGGGCATGAAATGCCCGAAGCAATCCCACACCTGCCCCTAAAACTTAGAATAAAACTTACTATGTTACCCTACCAACTGGTAGATTATCGAACCTAACAATTTAACAACAAATAAGCTGTTAAAATACTTGACAGCTGTAAATCTTTACAGTATACTTAAGGGTATGCAAAGCAGGGTTCTTACAAAGCGCCAGACTCAGATATTCGACTTTATTTTATCCAATATAGATAAATTTGGATACCCGCCTTCTATCCCAGAGGTCCAGAAAAGATTTTCTTTTAAATCTCCAAATGCTGTTCAATCTCACTTTGATGCCCTTGAGCGCAAAGGTTATGTTTCCCGCAGGCCCCATAAATCAAGAGGCATCGAGGTATTAGTTCACACTACACAAAAAGAAAATAATAATAGTACTACAATACCAATACTAGGAAATATATCGGCAGGAAATCCTATCCTTGCACAGGAGAATATTGAAGGAGAGCTTGTTGTTGACAAGTCTTTAGCAAAGAACCCCGCAGGAGTTTTTGTATTAAAAGTCAAAGGGGACAGCATGATCGAAGCCGGCATATTGGAGGGAGATCATGTGGTGGTCAGGCAACAGCAAAGCGCAGAAGAAGGAGATATAATAGCCGCACTTATTGAAGATGAGGCAACTGTTAAAAAATTCTATAAAGATAAAAGCGCCAATAGAATAGTTTTACAGCCGGCAAATAAAAATATGGAGCCAATATATGTTGACTTATCGTATAATAATTTTATGATATTAGGAAAGGTAACAGGAGTTATTAGAAAAATATAGGAGAATTAAATATGCCAGTTTCAGTTTATCAAATAATCAAAGAGCGGTTAAAGAATGATTGTCTATTAAAAGAGGGACAGGAGCAGTTAACCCTTTTTGATATTTTTAATTTGCCTACACTAGAACGCCCCCCGGTTATTTATCCCATAACTATATTAAAAAGGCAATCTCTTAGAAAAGCTGGTGATAGGCAAGAGTTACTGCAAATCCAGAGCAGAAGATACATGGGCAATAAATTTAAATTATCAAGCTTTATAAGGGAAATCATTGACAGGGAATGCGAAGAATCCAGCAGTATTTGTGACATATTTGCTGGGACCGGTGTGGTGGGGAATGGATTCAATAAAAATGGCAGAAAAATAATAAGCAATGAGCTACTCTATAGCAATTATGTTTCTCTTTATGCATGGCTTTCTCCTGAGCAGTTTGATATGGGGAAGATAGCAGACTATATCCGGATGTTAAACGAAATCAATTCTGTTAAGGAAAATTATGTCTCACAGAATTTTGGAGGCACGTATTTTACGATTGAGAATGCGAAAAAGATAGGGGCTATAAGGGAAAAGATAGAAGAATTGGAAGTAAATTTTAAAGAAAAATGCATTCTTTTAACTTCTTTACTTTACGCAATGGATAAGGTTGCTAATACATGCGGTCACTACGATGCATTTAGGAGAACCTTAGATACAGTTACGCCAATAAAATTATTGATTCCGGATGTACAACAGGACAAAAACAGCCAAAATGAGATATATAACGAAGATGCAAATCAGCTTGTACGTAAGATAAAGATGGATGTGCTTTATATAGATCCTCCTTATAATTCCAGGCATTATTGTGACAGCTATCATTTATTAGAGAATATTATAACATGGAAAAAACCAGAGGCATTCGGAGTAGCCAAGAAGATGGTGCGCAGCGACTTGAAGAGTCAATATTGCCTGAAAACAGCACCGAGGGTTTTTGACGATCTAATAAGAAATGCTAACTGCAGGTATATACTAGTTTCCTATAATAACATGGCAGGCAAGGGAAACAATCGTTCGAATGCCCGAATAAAAGATGAGGCAATGATCAGCAGTCTTTCCAAAAGAGGCAGGGTTAAAATCTTTGAAACTGGGTTCAAAAGTTTTACAACAGGAAAAAGCAAAATAGAAAACCATACAGAAAGAATATTTTTCTGTGAAGTATTAAGAAGTATTAAAGGGTGAAGTTTAATGGCGCACGTTCAATGGTGTGTAGGCAATACTACATTAAGAGAAGCAGCGCGGCTTAAAGACGGCTTAAAGGTTCTTAAAGAACATTTTGATGGCGAACCCTGGACATATGAAAATCAAAAGAGATTTTTGGAACTCTTACAGCAAGAAGGTATCTATGGACCAGCAGAAGCAAAAAGCAGTAAACAAATAGAACAACACGGAAGGATTTGGAGTTCGGCTTTTAATGAATTAGGATTTGCCACTTGTTATAAGAAAGGAAATAAATATGTACCAAGTGGTGCAAGGATCACCAAGGCAGGAGAGGCATTACTTTCTGATAATTATGTAGAAGAAGATGTATGGCTGCGCCAGCTTTTAAAAGTTCAATTTCCCAATTCTCTCCCTCAGAAATCAGAGAATCAATATCCCGGATTTAATTTATTGCCATTTCAGGCGGCACTTAGAATTATTAAACAATGTGATGGTGTTTCAAAAGATGAAGGGTTTATTGTAAATACTTTAAAGGCGATGGGTGATGTTAATAAAGCAGTCGGGTCTATTCAAAGATATAGAAAAGGATTAGATTTGGCGCGCGAAGAAGGTAGGGATGCTATTAGAAAATATGTTATTCAGCAACAGTGTGATATGGCAAAGGGTCTTTATAGGGATGAAGTCGATGAACGCCTAAAATACATAAGAAGCTATTATAAAAGCAAGAGCCGCGCTAAAGATGGAAGATTGCTGTATGCGATAGTTAAAGGCGGCAAAGGATCAAGAACTTCTGAAGCAATTAGATTGGCAGGCGACCTCAAAGATTTAAAGAAAAAAGGTGCTCCTTCAAAAGAAATGGAAGGGCGCTTCCTTTCTTATTTTCTTATCTTGAAGTCCAACGCGTGGCGAGATTATATTGATGCGACTGCAAGATATTTCAGGATGGGCGGCATATTGACGATTCGCCGTTCAAGGATAAATATAGCCGAGACTCATAGAGATATAGCGGATTGGATACTTTCGCAAGATTGGGTAATAAAGAAAAATGGCGACTATCTTGAGTATTTACACGATCATGCTTTACCAGTACTTCCTCAAGATAAAATAGACTACCTTAGGGGTAAAACAGATAGAGTTCTTGATGAGGTAATGCAACTTTCAAAATCGACCGCAATAAAAGTGGAACCAAAAATAGTAAAAATAGATAAAGAAATTGCGGATCCTCTGCTATTAAGAAAACAACTGCTCAACTTAACTGAAACAAAACGAGAATTAAAAGAATATGAATACATGTTATCGTTGCATCGGGGAAAAGATACCGTAGATAAGATCGTAGATTATTTCGATTCTATCAATCGCAAGGATATTTTAGGTTATAGGCCTACACATTTTGAATGGAATGTATGGCGTGGTTTTCTAGCTATAGATAAACTGCTAAAGTTACCACACGAATGCAGAAATTTCGACATCGATGATGATCTTCAGCCAAGAAATTTTGCGCCAGGCGGCAAACCCGATATGGTATTTTACTATAAAGATTATGTGTTGGTGGTTGAAGTTACGCTTTCAGTGGGAGAGACACAATATAATACCGAACATGAACCTGTACCTCGACATGTTGTAAGGGTTATAGAGCAAGAGAAAAGTAAAGATGTCTATTCTTTATTCATCGCCCCTAAAATACACATCAATACGGCTATTCATTTCTACGCAAAGATGACATCAGCCCCACATGTTAACTCGAACGGCGAAAAACTTTATCCTAAAATCATCCCTTTAACCTTAGATGATTATATATTACTGCTTAAGATATTTCAGGAGAAGAGATATTTACCTGAACAATTAAAGGAATTGTTAAAAAATATAGTAACGCTTAAGGAAGAACCAAAGATTATGGATGGTGGTCATTGGATAACGCGCATAAAAGGTTGTATCGAAAAATGGGCAGAGAAGCTTTAATCACAGCAAATGCAAACGAGATGAAGATAAATAAGCTATATCTTGGGGATTGCATTAAGATAATGTCCGAATGGCCCGAGAAGAAAATAGATCTTATTTTCGCCGACCCTCCTTATAACCTTTCTGGTAATGGATTAAAGTGGAAAGGCAATAAAACAGGTGGCGATTGGTTTATGATGAATGAAGAATGGGACCGGATGACAGAGCCAGAGTATTTACAATTTACAAAGGACTGGATTAGTGGTTGCATCCGGCTATTGAAAGATAGCGGTTCAATCTATATTTCATGCACATACCACAATATTGCTGAAATAATGTTGGTTTTAAAGCAGTTAGGTTTGAAGATTAAAAACGTAATAACGTGGCAAAAAACCAATGCCATGCCGAATATGACAAAAAGAGTTTTTACTCATTCTAGCGAGTTTGTAGTATGGGCAGTTAAAGAAAAAAAATGGGTGTTTCATTACGAAGAACTCAAAAGAATTAATCCAGAGAGACAAAAAGACGGCTCGCTTAAACAAATGAGAGATGTATGGCTGATGCCATTGGTGCAGGGGAAAGAGAGGTTGAGAGGCGTAAAAGGCAGGGCATTACACCCGACACAGAAGCCAGAAGAAATGCTAAAAAGAATTATAGTAGCCTCTTCAAATAAAGGCGATTTGGTTTTAGATCCATTCTTAGGTAGTGGAACCACTGCCGTAGTAGCGAAAGTATTAGGGCGAAATTGGGCTGGGATTGAGAAACAGAAGAAATATATTACGGTTGCCAAAAAGAGAATATTATCTCAGAATATATCTGCATAAGGAGATGTAAATTGAGCGATAAATATCAAAGAGGATTTGTAAGGAGGCAGCGGAGGCATTGACAGAAAGATAAGTCGCAAAAAAACCATGGATGAGTCATTCGCGTGCCTTGAAATAAGCGCGTTTTGTGGTATACTTTGTGTATAAGAAAAACGTAGTTTAATGAGGGGAAATTAGCCGAAAAATAAGGCTATTTTTTTGTCCAGACTATGATAAAGTTTAGAAAAGATTACAATGTAAAGATTATCTCACTTCTTCTAGTGGGGGTCTTTTTTATCACAAGTACAGGATATGGTATAGATTTATCTGAAACAACTCATCTAAGAAAACAGCTCGATTTCAGTAATAAAGAAGAGAATCCCCGGTATTTGTGCACTATGGTCGCAGCGGCTATCCATAAAAGCATTCTATTGGGAAAAAATGGGGATACATGGAAGGAAATTTTAGAACCAGTAATATCCAAATATAAACGAGCTAATTTGTTAGAATCAGTCCAAAGGCAAGGAATTCATATAGAAAAAGACATCGATAGCAATATTTGGAATATATCCCATCAACAATCTAATACAGAAATTATAGTATTACCTGATGGCCAGTTTGGACCTAAAGATATTGTATTAGCAAAGACTAAAGAAGATCAAATAAGATTCTTTCTGGAATCTTTAAGGCCACAGATTGAAAAGGACAAAGAGCTCAGTGCAGAAGAATTTGAAAAACATATAGAAAATATAACCAAAGAGTTAAATATTAACTATATTAGAATCCAAGAAAGTCCTATTAGCTTCATTTTCGAACACATAAAAACTATTTATTCAGGATTCTTATATAGAAGACCTTTAAGTTTACTATTTGGTCTTAGTGGGTCCCGGAAAATCTGCTATAGTGACATAAAAGGATAAAAGGAGTTGTGTTGAAATCTCCCTCTGGAGTAGAATAGGAGGAAAGGGGGAAGGTGAAATGGAAGGATTAGGAGCAGCGGATAATAATAGTATTGGGAGGCG
>JAHIPS010000017.1 GCA_018902915.1 Candidatus Omnitrophota bacterium
GATTTTGAAGAAGACATAGACACTGTATTAGACACCACCCTTGACCCCGAAGACATCATAATCCCAGACCAATACGGCACAGTAATCGAAACCCACCGCGGCACAAACGGCAAGCTCATCATCCATATCCAGGACGCGCACTGTAATTACGAAGGTCAGATGAACGAGGCTTATATCTTGGAAGTCCTTATGGAAGATTATGATTTGAACCTGGTTTTGAGTGAAAGCAAACTCACAGATAGAGATTTTAAATACATAAGGCCATGGCTTACCGCAGATAAGCGAAAAGAAGTGGCAGATAATCTGGTAAAAGATGGCTATATTACAGGTGTGGATTATGTCGATCTATCAACAGATTATCCTTTTGTTAATCAGGGCATAGAAGACAAGGAGCTTTACGACAGCAATAGAGACGCTTTATGGGAGCTGGATAAATATAAAGTTGTTGCGGGCGAATATATCGACGAAATGATTATCGCTGCAAACACGGTTAAACCGTCTATATATACTGATGACTTACTTGAACTGGATAGCAAGAAAAAAGCTTATGACACCGAAGAAATAGACCTGCTGGAATATTACGAATATCTTTACAAAACCGCCGAGAATAACGAGATACCCCTCTATACCTTTCCAAATTTCCAAAATCTTATTAAAGCAAGCGAGCTGGAGAAGAAGATTGATCTGACAAAAGTGCGTGATGGCAGCGCTACAGATGAGGAAATGGACCTTTATAGCGAGTATCTGGAAGCTACGAGAGACTTAAACATAAACGAATTATTTAAAGAAGAACCGCTTCTTGAAGACGTTGTGCAGGATACGCTGGCAGTGAATTATGACCAGAGAAAGCTTTTAAGGGTATCAAAGGCATTGTCCATAGTAAGGAATCTTCTTAAAATAAAAATAGTTCCTGAAGAATACAGGCATTTCATGGACAACGAAAAAGACTTTGATCCGATGTTCTGGTCAGCTTTTCTAAAAGAGAAATCAAGTGAGCTTAACTTTTCGCTTGACATACCGAATAACTACCAGATAATAAACGACACCCTGCCTAAGGTTAAAAACTTTTACAAGTTAGCTGCCGATAGAGAAAAGGTATTTTTGAGCAGGACCCAAAAGCAGATGACTGATAGAGGCGTAGATTTTGCAGCTCTTATAGCAGGTGGATTCCATACGCCAACACTAACTGATTTATTAGCTGACGCAGGCTATTCATATATAGTGGTAAGTCCAAAAGTTACGACAGAAACAGACGAAGAGCTCTATAGATGGGCTCTTAAAATGGATTGGATACCAGAACTAAAAGGAGGGGAAATATGAAAATTGGAAAAATATTATCAATGGTGCTGGTTTTAATACTAGCAAGTGCTTTTCTATCTCTATGCCAGGCGCATGCAATGAATAGGCCTGGCGGCCCTGAAGCATGGACCGCGGTAGAAAAGACCGAAAACGATAATATGAAAGCGGTGTTACAAGGAGCAAATCGCGAAGATTTGACAAAAGATCCGGAGATAGTTACGATTCTTGCTAACTTTGCAGCAGGTCGAAGTGATCAAACGAAAACAGAAGCAGCTTTAAAATCTAAAAATATTGACTTGAGTGGAATAGCTGAAGTAGGTGGCTTATTAGATAATTTGCGACCAGGGGGGATTTCAAGTAGAATAACCACCGCGCAAATGGACGCAGACGGAACGCCAGGTTATGCCGCAGGCGAAACTCTTGCTAGCAATTTAGTAAGTTTAAATAATCTATCAGCACCTGGAACAACGAACGATAGAGTATTGACAGCAACAGAAACTATTATTAATGATAGCGCTGCTGCAGCAGAAATTTATCAGCACTGGTCAACCGGGGACTATGATTATCTTTCGGTTGGAATTACAGATGAAGCACAAGAAGAATCATTGAGGAATAAGATACTAGGATCTGGTATAGACATAACAGAAGAGCAGATAATGTTCTCGCAGATGAACAATACGTTAGTGATAGATCTTACTCAACAGGTACAAGAACTTCTTGCTAAAGGCACAGCTCCCTCTTTGCAAAGTGTGAGAGATTTAGCAACTGCTAAATAAATAGAAGTAGTAGGCGTCCTATTTGAGTACACCCTACAAAAACCGCATTGGAGTATTCCAATGCGGTTTTCTTTTTGTACCCACTTCCTATTGACACCCACCTTTTTATACTATATAATCTATAAACTATATAGAGGAGTTATTTATGCTACCGGATAAGTACGGAAAATTTGACGGTTTTGGGGGTAAATTTGTGCCTGAGACGCTTATGGTAGCGCTCCAGGAGCTGGAAAGGGAGTATAAAAAGGCTCTAAAGAGCACTAAGTTTAAGCAGGAATTGGGCGAGCTGCTAGAGGTCTATGCAGGAAGACCCACCCCACTTTATTTTGCCAGAAATCTATCAAAACAAACTGGCGGCTGCAGGATCTATCTAAAAAGAGAGGATTTACTGCACACAGGCGCGCACAAGATCAATAACACGCTTGGCCAGGTGCTTTTAGCTGTAAAAATGGGTAAGTCCCGTATTATTGCTGAGACTGGAGCTGGCCAGCATGGCGTGGCCACTGCGACTGCTGCGGCTATGTTCGGGCTTCCGTGCGACGTGTATATGGGCATAGAGGATATAGGACGCCAGGCCCTGAATGTGTTTAAAATGAAGCTTTTGGGCGCAAGGGTTATACCTGTTTACTCTGGCTCAAAGACTCTTAAAGACGCGACAAACGAGGCAATACGCGACTGGGTCACAAATGTCCGCACAACACATTATATAATCGGCTCTGTGGTAGGGCCACATCCATATCCAGCTATGGTAAGGGATTTTCAGACAGTTATTGGAAAAGAAACCAAAAAACAGATCTTAAAATACGAAGGCCGGCTGCCTGACTACATGGTCGCGTGCGTGGGTGGTGGCTCTAATTCTATAGGATTTTTCCACGAGTTTTTTAAGTCAAAGGTAAAATTTATCGGCGTGGAGGCTGGCGGCCTTGGCTTAGCTAGTGGCAAGCACGGCGCAGCGCTCTGTAAAGGTAAGCCAGGCATTCTACATGGAAGCAAAAGCTATTTGCTCCAGGATAAAAACGGGCAGGTGACTGTTGCGCATTCTATCTCTGCAGGCCTTGATTATCCTGGCGTAGGACCAGAGCATTCGTATTACAAAGAGACAGGACGAGCGCAATACGTGGCTGTAACTGATAAAGAGAGTCTCGAGGGATTCAAGATGCTATCAGAAATAGAAGGCATTATACCAGCGCTTGAACCAAGCCACGCTATATATTATGCAGTAAAAAAACTGGCGCCAAAACTAAAGAAAAATAAGATCATAGCTATCTGCCTGTCAGGCAGGGGCGATAAGGATATTGATATAATAAAAGGGTTAAGCTAATATTCTTCGAGCGAGCAAATGCAATATCTTCTCGACTTAGCTCGAAGAATATTGCATTTGCGAGTCGAGAAGATATTGTTACCATGAATCGCTTAGATAGAAAATTTAACGAACTTAAGCAAAAGCGCAAGAAGGCATTCGTCGCTTTTATAATGGCTGGCGATCCATCACTCGGCACCACGAAAAAGCTTATCCTTGAGTTGGAAAAAAGCGGCGCTGATATTATCGAGCTCGGCGTGCCATTTTCAGATCCTTTAGCAGACGGCCCTACTATACAAAGATCATCTGAACGCGCCCTGAAACACAAAGTCAATATAGATTCTGTATCCAACCTGGTTAGAAATGTCAGATCAGAAACAGATGTCCCAATAGTCTTTCTAACTTATTACAATTTAATATACCATTACGGGCTTGATAAGTTCGTGAAAAAAGCAACATCCTCAGGCGTTGACGGCGTAATAATCCCGGACCTGCCGCCCGAGGAGTCAAAAGACCTGCAGCGCATTGCGAGAAAAAATAAATTCTCGCTGATTCATCTTGCAGCGCCTACGAGCTCGAGGGAAAGGCTCAGGAAGATCTCGGATGCCTCGACCGGATTTATTTACTATGTCTCGCTCACAGGCACAACAGGCGCGAGAAATAAATTGCCAAAAGAAATATCAGGCAGCCTGAGGAGATTAAAAAGGGTGACAAAAAAACCAGTATGCGTGGGATTTGGGATCTCAACGCCCAATCAGGTAAGATCGATCTCAAAATCAGCTGACGGCGTGATCGTGGGAAGCGCGATTATAAAGGTGATCGAGCGAAACATCGGCAAAAAAGACCTGGTGAAAAAAGTAGGCAGGTTTGTCCAATGCTTAGCCTTGGACAGGCCTGTCCAAGGCTAAGCATTGGACAAATGGAGGTTTAGTATGTACGCTGTAATAATGGCTGGCGGAAAAGGCGAGAGGCTGTGGCCCAAGAGCACGCACGGCAAGGCAAAGCACGTCCTGGCCTTTGGCACAAAAAACGTGATGATCCATGAGACAATAAGAAGACTGAAGCAGTATTTTTCAGCTGAAAATGTGCTTCTCGTGACAACAAAAAAGCAATACCCGTCTTTAAAACCTTATATCTCCGGTCTCAAAAGAAAAAATATACTGCTTGAGCCTGAGGGGAAAGACACGGCAGCTGCCATCTGCCTCGCGGCGCTGACAATAGAAAAAAGATCCGGAAACGCGACAATGGTCGTTTTGCCGGCGGACCACATAATAAAAGATTCAAAATTATTTTTCAAGAACCTGGCAACTGCCCAAAGAATAGCCGAGTCTGATTCTTGCCTGGTAACAATGGGGATAAAGCCGAAATACGCCTCTACCGGCTACGGCTATATTGAAACCGGAAGGCGATCAGGGGCATCTTACATGGTAAAAAGATTTATTGAAAAACCAGAAAAGTCTCGCGCTGAAAAATTCTACAAGAAAAAGGCGTTTTTCTGGAATAGCGGTATTTTTATATGGAGGGTTGGTTCAATATTAGCGGCGTTAAAAAGGCACATGCCTACCCTGTACTATGCCCTGAAGGATGCTGTGAGATCCGAGAACAGGAAAGGTTATTCCATAAAGCTTGCCAATGAATATTCGAGGCTCAATCCCGTGTCTATAGATTATGGCGTCATGGAGCCGACCGCGAAGAATAAAGGTCAGCAGCTATTTTGCGTAAAGGCTGGCTTTGACTGGGTGGATATAGGCTCGTGGTCAAGCGTGGAAGAGATCTACGATAAAGACTCTAGCGGCAACATAGTGCTTTCCTCGAGCACGCTTCTGGATGTAAAAAACTCTATCGTCATCGGTGAGCGCGGCCACAGGATCGGCGTTATAGGGGTCAAGGACCTGATAATAGTGCAGACAAAATCAGGCACGCTGGTTTGCAATAAAGACGATGCCCAGGAAGTAAAAAAACTGGTCAAGAAATTCCAATAATGAGAAGGATATTAGGGCTCGATGTAGGTGAGAAGCGGATAGGCGTGGCAGTGAGCGACGCGCTAGGTATAACAGCGCAGGGTCTGGAGACAATAAAGCAAAAGGACGCCCTGGCAGAGATAAAGAGCCTGATAAAACAGTATGATGTTGAAAAAATAATTATAGGCATGCCGTTAAATATGAACGGGTCAAAGGGCGAGCGGGCGCGGTTCACAGACGATTTCCTGGTTTTACTGAAAAAAGAAACGGATATTGAGACGCTAACGGTTGATGAGAGACTTACTACCGCGCAGGGAGAACGCATCCTGCTGGAAGCAGACCTCTCGAGAAAAAAGCGCAAGCGTTCGATCGACAAGATCGCGGCGCAGCTGATCTTACAGACATACCTGGATTCTCATGTACAAGAAAATAGAACTGGATAACGGGCTTCATATAATACTGAACCACATGCCTAGCATGGAATCAGCTACGATAGGCATATGGATCAACGCCGGTTCGCGGAATGAAAATGCGCGGGTCTCAGGCATATCTCATTTTTTAGAGCATCTTCTTTTTAAAGGCACTCCGACAAGGGGCAGCCGGAAAATAAAAGAAGAAATAGAGGGTCGTGGCGGCTCGCTGAATGGGTTTACATCCGAGGACGTCACCTGTTATCTGGCCAAGGTCAGCGGCCAGCACGTGGATGTGGCGCTTGATGTGCTCTCGGATATGGTGTTAAACGCCTCGCTGGCTAAAAAGGATATTGCGCGCGAGCGGTCCGTGATAATAGAAGAGATAAAGATGTACAGGGATCTCCCTAACCATCACGTGCACGACATATTAAGCGAGATGATGTGGCCGCGCCATTCCCTGGGCCGCACCATAACAGGCAGCATTAAATCAGTGTCCTCGATTACCAGGCAAAACCTCCTTGATTATAAAAATAAAAATTATAGCCCGGCGAACATAACCGTGGTGTTGTGCGGAAACATAGAAAGCGACTCTTCTGTCCGGAAAATAAAAAAAATATTTGGCAGGATCTCGGAGAAAAAGACACAGGACCCTGTAAGATTTAGCAACAGGCAGGCCTCACCGCAGCTGAAAATATTATACAAAGAGACAGAGCAGTCGCGGCTTTCAATGGGCATGCATACATTTGGAAGGATGCACAGGGACAGGTACGCGTTAAGTCTCCTGCATATTATCTTAGGCGCGAACATGTCGTCGAGACTTTTTGAAAACGTGAGGGAAAAAAGAGGGCTCGCCTACCAGATAGGCACTGAAATAGAAAAGCACAAGGAAACAGGAGCCTTTATAGTCAACGCAGGTATAGACCATAAAAACGTCAAAGAAACATCCGGCCTTATAATAAAAGAGCTGGTGGAAATTAAAAACAAGGTCGTTTCCTCTAGCGAACTAAAGCGGGCCAAGGAATTCCTGAAGATACAGCTCTTGCTGGCGCTCGAGGACACGCTGGATCATATGATATGGCTGGGTGATTACGCTGTGGCGACCGGAAAACTGCCTGACAAAAAAGATATTATTAAAAAAGCTAACGCCGTATCGAGGGATGACCTGCAGCGGGTCGCCAGGGATATATTCAATAAGAAAAATCTGAACCTTGCCTTGATAGGACCTATTAAAGACAGGGAAAGACATGGGCTGGAACAAAGATTAGGAGAGCTATGATGAAAGAAATACTTATCGCGCCGAGCATACTGTCAGCTGATTTCTCCAGGCTGGAGCAGGAAATAAAAAAGGTGGAGGATTCAGGCGCTGACATGGTGCATATTGATGTGATGGACGGCGAGTTTGTGCCCAATATTACAATAGGTCCGCCTGTGGTAAAGGCAATAAGAAAATGCACAAAATTAACGCTGGACGTGCATTTGATGATCGAGCAGCCGCACAGGATCGTAAAGGATTTTGCAGATGCCGGAAGCGATATTATAACAGTGCATGCGGAAGCATATCCTCAAAAAACCCTAAACCCTAAATCCGAAATCCGAAAAGGCGCTTCCAAAACCGTTGATAAGATAGATGACGCTCGCGTAAAAGAAGTACTTAAAGAAATAAAGGCTCTGGGTAAAAAAGCAGGTATATCATTGAACCCTGATTCGCCATTCTGCATACAAGGCGTGCTGGGCGAGCTTGATATGATACTGATCATGTCAGTGCATCCTGGTTTTGGCGGGCAGAAGTTCATCCCGGATGTGCTGCCAAAGATAAAAGAGGCGAGGAAGGTCTTTCAAGGAGACATCGAGGTTGACGGCGGCATAAACGATAAAAATGTCGCCTCTGCAATAGAAGCCGGCGCGAATATAATCGTGGCAGGCTCTTATTTCTTTAGCTCAAAAAACCCGAAACAAGCTGTAAGGAAGTTGCGTATAGAGTAATAAATATTCTTCGAGCGAAGTCGAGAAGATATATTCTCGACTTACTTCGTTCGCTCGAATATTATTGATAGAAAGGATAAGCAAATGGCAATAAAATTCGGCACCGATGGATGGAGGGCTGTAATATCAGAGGATTTCACTTTTGAAAACGTGCGGATTGTTTCACAGGCAATAGCAGATCATTTTAAAAAAGACAAGGCTGCGATGGCGATCGGATACGACTGGAGGTTTTTGTCTGAAAAATACGCCGAGATGGTAACAGAGGTATTGGCGGCGAACGGCATAAAGGTTTTGCTTTCAGATAAGGCTATTCCCACGCCGCTGGTGAGCCTGGCGATAAAAAATAGGAAACTGTCCGGCGGCGTAATGATAACAGCCAGCCATAATCCGCCGGATTATAATGGGATAAAGATAAAGGCGCACTACGCCAGCTCCGCGGATAAAGGTATTACGGGTTCCGTGGAATCGCTTCTCAATAAGAATAAAATAAAAACCGCTCCTTTGAAAGATGCTGTAAAATCAGGCCAGGTCGAGATCATCGACATGAAAACCGACTACATGAAATTTGTGAGGTCGTATATAGACATGGATGTTTTGAAAAAATCTAAATTTAACGTGCTGGTGGACTGTATGCATGGTGTGGGTGATGGCTATATAGGTGAGGTGTTAAAGGGGACTGGCATAAAAATTACACAGATAAGGGCAGGCCGTGATCCGCTTTTTGGAGGAGTGGCGCCAGAGCCTATTCCTAAAAATCTTGAGCCAACATTTCAGGCAATGAAAAAATCCGATTATGACATTGCTATTGTAAATGACGGCGACGCAGACAGGATAAGCGCTGTTATGCCGGGAGGCGGATATCTAAGCGCCGGCCAGATAATGGCGCTTCTGTTGCTCCATTTTATTGAGGATAAAAAATGGAAAGGCGCTGTGGTAAAGACGGTCTCGAACACGACACTTATAGACCGCATTGTTAAAAAATACGAACTCAAACTACACGAGACGCCTGTCGGTTTCAAATATATATGCAGGCTTATGCTTGACGAGGACATCCTTATAGGCGGGGAAGAATCAGGGGGCATCGGTGTTAAAAACTACATCCCTGAGAGAGACGGCATGCTGTTGGGGGTATTGCTCATAGAGATGATGGCGCACAGGAAAAAGGGTATACTCGGGATCATGGCTGATATTGAAAAAGAATACGGGAGATTCTGCTATACCAGAATAGACATGGAATATCCTGACGACAAAAAGAAAAAACTCATGAAGTTTCTCAAAGAAAGCCCTCCCATGGAAATTCTCGGTAAGCCCGTAAAAGAGCTCAAGTCATATGATGGCTACAAATTTATACTGGAAGATGATAGCTGGCTTATCATGCGGCTATCCGGCACAGAGCCGATATTGAGGGTCTATGCAGAGGCATCCAGCGAAAAACTCGCCAAGGACTATCTTGCATTCGGAAAGAAAATCGCGCTAAGCATCACTTAAATGGATACAGAGAAGATACGGAATTTTTGCATAATCGCGCATATAGATCACGGCAAGTCCACGCTTGCCGATAGACTCTTGCAGTTTACTCATACTGTAAATGATAGACAGATGAGGGAGCAGGTCCTCGACGACATGGACCTGGAGCGGGAGCGCGGCATCACGATCAAGGCGAGCGCTGTTAGGATGGCGTACAAGGCAAAGGATGGCCTCGTGTACGAGCTGAACCTGATAGATACGCCAGGCCACGTGGACTTTAGCTACGAGGTCTCAAAGTCCCTTGCCGCGTGCGAGGGCGCTGTGCTTTTGGTGGACGCTGCCCAGGGCGTGGAGGCGCAGACAGTCGCGAACCTGCAGCAGGCGCTTGACAAGAAACTCAAGATAATACCTGTTGTAAACAAAATCGATCTTCAAAACGCTGAGCCAGACAGGGTAAAGGACGAGATGAAGAGCATATTAAAGCTCGAGGAAGGCGCTGTGACTCTGGCGAGCGCTAAAGAAGGTTGGGGCACAGAGGAGATACTGGAAAGAATAGTAAAAGAGGTGCCAGCGCCAAAAGGAGATGAAAAAGCCGAACTTCAGGCCTTGATCTTTGACTCAAAATATGACGTATACAGGGGTGTTATCGTCTATATAAGGGTCGTGAATGGCACGATAACAAAAGGCATACATATAGTCATGATGTCGTCGGGAAAAAGATATGAGGTGCAGGAGGTCGGGATATTCAGGCCTGAAATGCAGGCTGTGGACTCGCTTTCGAGCGGAGAGGTCGGCTACATAACCTGCCAGATAAAGGAAGCAAAGGATGTCACTAACGGCGATACAGTCACTGACGCAAAACGCCCGGCAAAAGAGCCATTGCTCGGTTACAGGCAGATGAAATCCATGGTCTTTTGCGGGATATATCCTGTAAACGCGAAAGACTTTGACGCGTTGAAAAAAGCTGTTGATAAATTAAAACTGAGTGACGCGTCTTTTATATATGAGGTAGAGAGTTCGCAGTCGCTTGGCTTTGGATACAGGTGCGGATTTTTAGGGCTTCTTCACATGGAGATCGTGCAGGAACGACTCGAAAGGGAATACGACCTGGACCTCGTGCTAACGACCCCCAGTGTCGTATACAGGATCAAGGATAAAAAAGGCAAAGAAATAGAGATAGATAATCCCAGCCGACTTCCTGATCCTCAGAACATACTTGAAATCCTGGAACCGTATACTACAACATACATAATGATACCGCAGGACGGCCTGAGCATGGTCATTGATTACTGTAAGACTAAGCGCGGCGAGTATAAATCAACCGAGTACATATCGCACGATAAAATAAAACTGGTTTTCGAGATGCCGCTCTCTGAGATCATAGTGGATTTTTACGACAAGATAAAGTCAATGACAAAGGGTTACGGCTCTCTCGATTATGAAATAACAGGGTACAGGCCGAGCGACCTTGTAAAATTAGATATACTCATAAACGGCCAGCTTTGCGAGGCCCTGTCGTCGATCGCGCACAGGGAAAAAGCGCAGTTTAAAGGCAAGGCGCTTGCTGAAAAATTAAAAGAACTTATACCCCGCCAGCTCTTTGAGGTAATAATACAGGCTGCTATAGGAATGAAAATCCTTGCGCGCACAAGGGTCGCGCCTATGGGCAAAAACGTGACCAGCAAATGCTATGGCGGAGACATCACACGAAAGCGCAAGCTCTGGGAAAAGCAGAAGGAAGGCAAAAAACGTATGAAGCAGTTTGGCAGGATACAGATACCGCAGGAGGCATTCCTGGCAGCGCTGAAGATATAATAACTGTTGTCATTGGCCGCAGGCCGAAGCATATGAAAGAGACCCCTATGAAATTTATCAAGAAGCTATACGCGAATAAAAAAATGAACTACCTCATGAAGGAATGGGTCGAGCCGATAATTATAGCAGTAATACTCGCGCTGATCATAAGGACGTTTGTGGTGCAGGCGTTCAAGATACCTACTGGCTCCATGAGGCCGACATTGATGGAAGGCGACAGGCTCCTTGTAAATAAGTTCATCTATAAGTTTAAAAAGCCGGAGAGGGGCGACGTGATCGTCTTCATCTCTCCGGAAGACAGGAAAAAGGATTTTATAAAAAGGCTCGTGGCCCTGCAGGGCGAAGACGTGGAAATATCAAACGGTACGATTTTTATCGACGGTAGAGCAGTAGATTCGGATTCTATCATGAAGGAGAGGTATTATTACAACAGGGGCGAGTTTGGAAAAGAAGGAGAGGTCCTGAAAGTGCCTGTGGATTCGTATTACGTGCTTGGCGACAATAGCATTTCGAGCCGAGACTCGAGGTACTGGGGATTTTTGTCAAAAAAAGATCTGATCGGAAAGGCATTCTTGATCTACTGGCCGCCGACAAGATTCAGGTTGATCAAATAATCTTGTTTTATAATAAAAAAGTGCTATAATTAAAATTAGGAAGGAGGTCAATATGAAAAGATACACGCTAGCTGCATTATTAGTCTTATTGGTATTTGCTGTTGGATGCACAGGCACGCAGAAAGGCGCCGGCATAGGTACGCTGGTAGGCGCAGGCGCAGGCGCGATCATTGGACATCAGTCAGGTCATACGGCTGAGGGCGCGCTTATAGGCGGAGCAGTCGGAGCAGGAGGCGGCGCGCTCATAGGCGATGCCATGGATACAAAGTTTTGCCCGACCTGCGGCCAGCAGTATTCATCAGACGTGCAATATTGTCCAGACTGCGGCACAGAGCTAAAGGTAATACAGAAATAGTCATTATTTCAGCATATAATACAAAAAGGCCTCGCTGAAAGCGAGGCCTTTTCCTTATCTGACAATTCCTGCATTTTGTCAGATATAGCATTTCGCTTGACCATTCCCCAGCTAACGTGTTAAAATCTTATCTATTATGAAGGGGTTCAATATCAAATTCTTACCTGAGAAGAAGTCTGTGTCTGTTGAGAGCGGCACGGATCTACTCACCGCATCTATTAAATCTGGCATACATATATATAATAGCTGTGGGGGAGAAGGGGTGTGCGGTCGCTGCAAGGTTATTGTGAAAAAAGGCAAATATGTAACCGAGCACAGCGGCAGGATTTCTGAAAAAGAGCGTAAAATCGGCTATGTCTTGGCATGCAGGACCACGCCAGAGTCTGACATGGAGATACTTGTGCCTGAGGAATCAAGGCTCGGGGATATCGAGGTGCTTACACAGGAGGCCAAGGCAAAACGGCTGGCAGGCCTGTACACGCCTGCAGAGGCAATAGAAGAAGAGCACTACAAAACAGAGACAAAGGTATTTAAACACGGCCCGTTATCCACAAAGCTATTTCTGAAACTCTCGCCGCCGTCTATTGATGACAATTGCGGGGATGTCGAACGACTATTTCGGGAAATAAGAAAAGACAAGAATATCCCTGTCATGCAGATGGGATTAGCGAATATAAAGAGATTACCGCGGCTTTTAAGGGAATCCAACTGGAAGGTCACGACCACGCTTGGCAATAGAAACGGCACGACCGAGGTCGTGTTAATAGAGCCTGGCGATACATCTGACAAAAATTTTGGCATAGCCCTTGACATCGGGACCACGACCATAGTGGCCTATCTCGTGGATTTAAAATCACAGAAAGTCCTAGGCGCAAAGGCAAGCTATAATCCGCAGGTTGACTTTGGCGAGGATGTCATATCGAGAATTATATACGCGCAGGAAGGTGCGGGCCTGGAAAAACTTCACCATGCTGTTATAGACACGGTAAATACGCTGATAGACAGCCTGGCAAAGGAACAAAAGCTCACGCTGGATGACATTACAGCTATTATGTGCGCTGGCAACACCACGATGACGCATCTTTTGCTAAAAATAGAGCCGACGTACATCAGAAAAGACCCGTATATACCTGCTGTGAATTCCATGCCGGTCATACGCGCAGCAGAAGCAGGCATAAAGGTAAATCCAAGAGGCCTGCTTTCCTGCCTGCCTTCCATAGGCAGCTATGTTGGCGGAGATATAGTGAGCGGCGTCCTTGCGTCTGGCATTGATAACACAAAAGACCTCTCGCTATTTATTGATCTGGGCACGAACGGAGAGGTTGTGCTCGGCAACAAAGAATATTTTATCGCATGCTCTACCTCTGCTGGTCCATGTTTTGAAGGCGGGGGCCTGGCTTCAGGCATCAGGGCGATGAAGGGCGCAATACAGAGCGTCTCTGTGAAAAAAGACAAACTGGCTGTAGAGACAATAGGCAAGGCGCCGGCAAAAGGCATCTGCGGCTCAGGCGCGATTGACGGCTTAAGCGTATTTTTGCAAAATAAGATCATTGATCGCTCCGGCAGGATAAAAGACAACAGAATCTCTAAGGTAAAAGAAGAGGACGGCGTAAAAAGAATTGTGCTCGTGGAGGAAAAGAACTCCGCGACAGGCAAGGATATAATAATCGACGAGAATGACATAAAAAATATCATTCATTCAAAAGGGGCTATCTATACAGGCATAGAAGTATTGTTAAAGGAATCCGGCTACAAGAAGTCTGACCTGAAGCACGTATTTATCGCTGGCGGGCTGGGCACGGCGTTAAATATAAGATCCAGCATAAATATCGGCCTTTTGCCGGATCTCCCTGAAAAGAAATTTGAATTTTTAGGAAACACGTCGATAGCAGGGGCAAAGGCAAGCCTTCTTTCAAGCGAGGCAATGGACAAGGCGTATTCGATCGCCAACAAAATGACCTACCTCGATTTGAGCACAAGTTCATCTTTCATGAACAACTACAGCGCGGCGCTTTTTCTCCCGCATACAGACATAGAACTGTTTCCCAGCGTAAAAGGTCTATGAGCTATATAATCGCGGTTGCGGGTAAAGGCGGGGTAGGGAAGACGACGGTTAGCGCGCTCTTGATCCAGGAGCTCCTGAGGATTGAGAAACCTGTCTTGGCAATAGACGCTGACCCTAACTCTAACCTCAATGTGCTGATGGGCTTTGAATACAAAAGCACGATTTCGGATATACGCGAGGAAGCGAAAAATCTCACGTCGCCGGCCTTTTCCAAAAGTGATTTTTTCAACATGAGGCTGCAGGAAATAGTAGAGGAAGGCGATGGCATAGACCTTTTGGTCATGGGACGGCCTGAAGGACCTGGCTGCTACTGCGCTGTCAATAATATATTAAGGGATTACCTGGGTAGGCTCGCTAAGAATTACAGGTTCGTCGTAATTGACAATGAGGCGGGCATGGAACATCTCAGTCGCCGCACAGCGGATAGCATTGATAAGTTATTGCTCGTGAGCGATCCCACAGCAGTCGGCATACAATCAGCCATACACGCGTTTCGCGCTGCAAAAGACGCTGGCGTAAAAATAAAAGGTGCGTCACTCATAATCAATAAATCAAAAGGCGTTCTCGGCAACGACAAAATCAAAGCTATAAAAGAATCGGGACTGGACATATCCGGCTACATCCTATTCCAGGAAGAAATAGAAAAAAATAGCGAAAAAGGAAACAAGCTGTCAACAGTATCAAGGCTAAGCCTTGAACATCTTGTTCAAGGCTTAGCCTTGAACACTTGAACAGGGAGGCGTCATGGAAAAAGTAATTGAAAAATGGCAGGATAAAATCGGCGAGGTGGTGCTTGGCGCGACAAAGGCCCCCTCGACTTCGCTCGGGGCAGGTAATGGCGGCACGCGCTCCAGGACCATTAAAATAGGCGGCGAAACAGGGATTTATTTTATAAAAGGCGAGGACGCCTGCCCAAATCCTCCTGTGGTGGCAATGGAGGTATGGGACATGGAGCCGCAAGCATGGCCGGAGACATTAAAGGCAGAGTTTGGCGCGGCGCTCAATAACCCGGTTGAGTGGGCAAAGATGTGCGTTGAGAAATTCTCAGCGGATTTAATATGCCTGCGACTCGCGAGTCTGCATCCTGATGCAAAGAACGCGTCTGGCCAGGATGCTGGAAAGACGCTTGAAAACGTGCTAAAAGCTGTCAGTGTGCCTTTGATTGTGCTGGGCTCTGGCTCTACTGAAAAAGATAACGAGGCAATGGTGCACTGCGCCGAGGCCGCAAGAGGGGAAAACTGCCTTTTTGGAATAGCAACGCAGGATAACTACAAGACACTGACTGCAGCGTGCCTGAGCGGCGGCCACTCGATTATTTCAGAAGCGCCAATAGATATCAATATCGCGAAGCAATTGAACATACTTATATGCGACATGCAGTTTCCTGCAGATAAAATCGTGATACACCACGCAACAGGCGCTCTTGGGTATGGCCTGGAATATACTTATTCTATCATGGAAAGGACCCGCCTGGCAGGGCTTTCAGGAGACAAGATGCTGGCAATGCCGCTTATAAATCTCGTCGGAGGAGAGGTGTGGCGGACAAAAGAGGCAAAGACAGGCGACGAGGTAGCAAAGGACTGGGGCGCGGCAAAAGATAGAGGCGCATTACTGGAAACAGCAACAGCCCTCGCCTACATAAACGCGGGCGCGGACATACTCGTGATGTACCACCCGAGGGCAGTGGGGGAGACAAGAAAAGTAATAAGCGATCTTTGCGGGAGGTAGTGAATGTTCATTATCGGTGAGCGAATCAACGGGATGTTCAAGGATGTTGCAGAAGCCATAAAGAAAAAAGACAAATCCGTCATACAGGAGCTTGCGAAAAAACAGATCTCGTGCGGGGCGAGCGCCTTAGATGTAAATGTAGGCCCGTCATCTGATGATCCAAAAGAGGCAATGGGGTGGCTGGTTAAGACCATTACAGAGGTCACGGATATACCCCTTGCGATTGACACTACAAAAGCGGATGTCATGGAAACAGGGCTGGCTTCTTGCAAATCAAAACCTATAATCAATTCTGTCAACGCGAATCAGGATAAAATGAATACACTCTTTGGCCTGGCGAAAAAATACAACGCGTCAGTCATAGGCCTGACAATAGACAAATCCGGGATCCCCAAGGACGCTGACGGCAGGCTGGAGCTCGCCATAAAAATAGTGACATCTGCCATGGAGCACGGCATTTCCACTTCGGATTTATATATAGACGCTGTAATCTTGCCTGTAAATGTAGCGCAGGTGCACGGAAAAGAGGTCTTGAGGACAATAAGAGAGTCAAAGATGCTGGCAGACCCTGCGCCAAAGACAATACTGGGGCTTTCCAATGTATCTCAGGGCGCACCTCAGCAGAACAAAGGACTTATAAACAGGACATTTTTAGCAATGGCAATAGGCGCTGGTCTTGACGCGGCGATCATGGACGTCAGCGACAAGGAGCTCGTGGACGCTGCAATAACAGCGGAGCTTTTGATGGAGAAACAGCTTTACTGCGACTCCTTCCTCGACGCCTACAGGAAAAAATAGCTGATGTTCTTTCTGTCCAAGGCTAAGCCTTGGACAAGGCTGTCCAAGGCTTAGCCTTGGACAGAAAGATTATGAGTGTTGTTAGTAAAAAAATAAAATTGGCTACCAAGGGTGACACGGATATCATAGATGTAACCTCTCAGGTGGCAAGCGCCGTGTCTAAATCTGGCGTCAAAAACGGCATTGCTACTGTTTTTGTATCTGGTTCCACAGGAGGACTCACCACTGTTGAATACGAGCCAGGCCTTGCGCAGGATCTAAAGACTTATTTTGAAAAAATAGCGCCTAAAACCGGGAGATACGAACATAATGAGAGATGGCACGACGGGAATGGCTATGCTCATGTGAGGGCTTCTTTTCTCGGGCCCAGCCTTTCAGTGCCGTTTAACAATGCGGAATTACAGCTTGGCACATGGCAACAGATCATATTTATAGATTTTGACAACCGGCCAAGATCAAGAGAGCTGCTCGTCCAGATCTTAGGAGACTGATATGAAACCAGTACTGCAGGTGGCGTTGGATTTTGTAGATATGAGTCGCGCGATAAAATGCGCTGAGGAAGCGGTAAAGGGCGGCGCGGACTGGATAGAAGCAGGCACGCCTCTCATAAAAAGCGAAGGC
>JAHIPS010000018.1 GCA_018902915.1 Candidatus Omnitrophota bacterium
GCGTTAAATGATAATAGGATTATGGGCAGGGCTGTTGATTTTGTTACCTCGGATGAAAAATATAAAAATGTAGTAAGCTGTTTATTGAAGAATATTTTTATTGTAGAGAATTTAGGCCACGCGAGATCCATTTTAAACGATAGCCCGTCTTTAAAAACAAATACCTTTATCACATTAGTCGGAGAGATTGCGGGAAGAGGCTTTGTCTCTGGAGGGGATGTAAGCTCCCTGGAGCTTAGCCTGGTAAACAGGGACACGAAGATAAAAGAATTTTTCAGGCTGATAGAAGAGGAAGAAAAGAACCTGCAGCAGATGGATGAAGAGAGAATAGGCGATGAGAGGGAAAAAACCGAATTAGAGAAAAAAATAGGGGAGTTATCCGGGGATTTGAGCGAAAAAGAAATTCTCCTTGGTAACGCAAAGACCAGATTTACAAATATCGAGGAAAACCTAAAAGGCGTCATGGATGAGATATCGCTTGTAAGCCTTGAGATAGACGAAGTGACCGCTGAGATAGAAGGTTTAAAGGAGGAAGAAGAATCTCTCGCAAAAACTTTAGATGAAACAGTTATAGGCGCGCGGTTTAATGAAGAAAGGATTAAAGCGAGCGAGCAGTTAATCGCGGGGCACGCGAAAGAAAAGGAACAACTTATCATAGAGACTACAGAGCAAAGGACTGAGCTGGGCACACTGGAGAGTAAAAAAGAGGGCCTTTCGGACACATTAATTATCCTAGAGACATCGTTAAAAGACGCTGAGAGCGCACTGCTTTCCAGAAAAACAGAGATTAAGGAATCAGGTAAAAAGATAGAGGACCTGACGAGCGAGATGTTGAATCTTGAGAAGGGCATCGAACTATTGTCTCAAGAAAGCGGCCAGAGCCAAGGAGAACTCGAGGGCATAGAAAAGGCGTATTCAGAGGTGATGGAGAAAATAAAAGAGAATGAGGCCATATTTAAGGTATCCGAGAAAAAGATAAACGAGTTGCGTTCAAGCCTGCATGAGACAGACCTTAAAAAGGCAGAGATGAATTACAGCGTGGATAATCTTAGGCAACGCATGCGGGATGTTTATAAAGTTGATCTGAGCGAGGTCCAGCTTGCTGATGGCTGGCAGGATATAGAGAAGGATGCGCTTAAGAGTGAGATTGAAGATAAACGCGAGAAATTAGATTCTATGGGGGCGGTTAATCTTGCTGCCATTGAGGAGCAGACTGAACTGCGGGATAGATTCGCGTTTTTAACCCATCAAAGCGAAGATTTGTCAAATGCAAAGGACTTGCTCTTAAAGGCAATAGCCAAGATAAACAAAACTACCAGAGATCTTTTTATTGAGACATTCCAGAGCATACAGGTTGAATTCAGGAATTTCTTTAAGATGCTTTTTGGCGGAGGCGACGGCGAGCTTATACTCCTGGACGAGTCAAATGTGCTGGAATCAGGCATTGAGATAGCGGCGCGCCCTCCTGGAAAGCGGCTTCAAAATGTATCGCTTCTTTCAGGCGGCGAAAAAGCGCTCACTGCTATCGCGCTTATCTTCGCTATATTCAAGGTAAAGCCCAGCCCGTTCTGCGTGCTGGATGAGATAGACGCCCCGCTTGACGAATCAAATGTTGATAGGTTTTCAAGAAGCCTCAGCATGTTTACGCACACATCCCAGTTTATTGTCATAACCCACAACAAAAAGACCATTGATATGGCTGATGTAATGTATGGCATCACCATGCAGCAATCAGGCATATCAAAGGTCGTATCCGTAAAATTCTCAGACGCGAAGAAGAAAAGTCAGGCAGAAACAACCCAGGCAGTATCCCCGCCTATAGCTTAAATTGACATTTTTTACAATGTAAGTTTGCCTGCCCTGTACCCGAATACGCCGCGGCGGATGAGTGGTGCGGGAGTCAATTTAATTAAGTGCAGACTTTATTTTTTCCGGTTCTTTTGGCTTTGTATAATGCCTTGTCCGCGTGTGATATAAGCGTTTCTTTTTCTTCGCTATCTTCCGGGAAGGATGCCACGCCTAAGCTAATCGTGATGCCGTTAAGGTTTTTGTTTTCCTCAACAGATTTTCGCAGGCGTTCAGCAAGAACAATGGCTTCTTGTTTTTTAGTGGCAGGAAGCAGTATTACAAATTCTTCGCCCCCATAGCGGGCAACAATATCTATTCTTTTTGATATCTTCTTTAAGATACTGGAGATGCTTCTAAGCATGGCGTCGCCAGCCTGGTGGCCATTAGTGTCATTGAATTTTTTAAAGTCATCTATGTCAATCATAAGGATGCTAAAGGATTGCTTTCTTAAAGAGGCGTATTCGATTTCCTGCCCCAACAGGTACTGAAAATAGCCGTGGTGCCAAAGGCCTGTCAGGGAGTCGGAGTTTGAAAGCACAAGCGTCCTTTCGTAGAGCCTGGAGTTTTCTATTGCCATGCCTGCCTGGTTCGCAAATGTGGTGAGCATGTGAATATCATCATTCGTTATAGGCTTTTTAGTGAAGAGATTATCCGCTACTATTACGCCAATCACCTTATCCCGCGCTTTTAACGGGACTGTAACGAAATTTTCCAGATTAAGAATTTTTGACATCTCATTGTTTATTTTTTGTTTTGACTCTTCTGTATTTATGATAAAAGGCATGCCTTCCATAGCAGTAAGAGCGATAACTCCGGAAGCTTCAGATATGGGTATCCTTATTGATCTTACAGTTTTATTGAGCTGTGATTTTTTCAGATGTTCAAACTGACTACGGGTTTCTATTAATTCATCAAGCCCCATCCTGTGTTTTTCTATATGAGACCAGACCGCGCTAGCGTCCTCTGCGCTGTCAGGGCCTATGCCCATTTTGCCTTCGAGCCGCTTCTCTTTTTCATTTACGAAAAACAGCATCGCCCTGTTAAAGCTCAACCCAACATGAGAAGTCACGGCAGTGAGTATGGTATAAAGGATTTCCTCGAGATTGAGAGTGGCATGCATGGCATTGCTTATCTCATAGAGCATTTCCAGCTCCGCCTGCGCCTTTAGGTATGCTGCTTTAAAGTCTTTTTTCATAATAAAGTAGTATAGCAGATAATATTTGTCTATACAAGGGGCCCTCCAGTTGACTCATAATAGAATGTTACCGAAGCAGTAGTAGTTTTTCTTTCTTTTTGGTTCTTTTTCTTTCTTTGTTATCAGTGTTAATATGTGGATAAATATTCATCGGTTGCCTCTGCGTAAAGTTTCGAATATTTTGTTAAGTTTTTTCTCCATAGCTTTTCTTAGCTTAAAGGGATTAAGTCCCTTAAACTGTTCTTTGAGAATTTGTTTGTTAGAAGGCGATACAAATTTTGATTCTAAGACCCTCTGGTAAGGCGTCTTAGGCGTATCATACTTCTTGATAGTCTTGGATGCAACCCTTTTCTTCTCAAGGAGCTTGACGGAAGGACAAAAGAAGTTATGATAAAGCCGCCACTCTGATGTATATAGTTCATTCATGAGAGGAACAAGCTTAGGATTATCGAATCTATGATAACCTAACCATTGCCTTACATGGGTCCAGTTTTTCTGTTCCACATGAGAATTATCATCTTTATGGTAGGCTCTGGATCTAGTAAATTGGATTGGATTTTTACGTTGGGTAAAGTGCCTGAATAAATGCCAGTTCAGGAACTCATTGCCATTATCAGAATCAAAACCAAGAATGGGGAAGGGTAAATCATCTTCTACTTTATCAATTTGTTTTAAGACGCCTCGCTCGCCTTTACCCCAGACAGCACGTTGCTCAGTCCAGCATGTGGCAATATCGACGAAGTCTATGGTATTAACATAGATCCCTTCGGTAGTATCGCCGCAGTGGGCAACAGTGTCAGCTTCTAAGAAGCCGGGGCGGAATTCATCCCATTGATTGGTTTTAATGGGGATGTGTTTACGTAATAGTGTTCCTGGTTTGGTAGTAGATCTGCCACGGCCGCCGTATTTAATGCGCGAGTGCTTAAGTAATCTATCAATAGTGGGAGGAGATATTTTACGTAAAGCTTTAATAGTTTCTAAGGATAATGGCCCGTATTCCTCAGGATAATAGGGCAACCACAAGGGAATGATAGTCTTTAGCCTTTTAGAGCAAGGAAGATTAGCCTTAAGCCAAATACGCTTTAATGGTTCAATTATAGAAGATTTGTTATACACAGAAGGTGAGCCTCTTTTCTTAGGCTTGGGCTTGGTAAAGCGCTTAAAGTTCTTTAGAGCTCTTATGGCATGTTTTCTATGCCAGTTGCAGGTTATGCAGAGTTCTGTGATTAACGCGGATTTTTCCGTGCGTTTCTTTACTTTTTTGTACCGAAGATAGATAGTTTCCATATACTCTTTTTTTGATCGTGGACCCATGAATTACCCCCTTTACTGCTCTTATTCTTGGGTAACATGAATTATGAGTCAACGATTCAATTTTATTATCGCTTCGGTAACATTTAATGTGAGTCAATTCGCCCTCA
>JAHIPS010000019.1 GCA_018902915.1 Candidatus Omnitrophota bacterium
GGCGAGATTTTTCTTGACTTATGGAATTTTTCTATGTTATAATAAATAATATAAATACTTTATAAATATTTTTAACATAGGAGGAAAGTATGCTTAGAAAGCTCTTTATAGTAGTGATATTTATTGTAGGATTAGCGTTTATATTTAATGAGGCATGGGCTGATGTTCCCAGGGATCCGAGTGTTGTTTACGTTGAAGGTAAGCGATTAATGGTAGAAAGGCGCCTTCCAGATGGTACTTTGGGCGATGCCAAGCCATATATTATTAAAGGTGTTACGTGGAGTCCAGCAACAAGGTCAGCTGCTGAAGGCCCTAATCCTTTACAGCCTGGCGAGAATATTCTCCACGGGTTCTTTTTTAATTATCTTAATGATTATGGCCAGATTATTTTTTACAGCCCAGATACCCTATTATTTGGAAATGAGATATTTGATTACTGGCTAAAGGATGAATCTCAAGAATATTATATAGAGGATATTGCGTTGATGAAGGAGATGAATGTAAATACAGTCCGCGTTTATACTGATTTTGGAGAGGACCCTGAGGTTTACAACCAGATCTTGGACGAGTTTTATAACAATGACATTATGGTGATTATGACCGTGGCGATGTCAAGGCCTGATTTGGATGGCAATGGTTTTGATGTCTATCTCCGCTATCTAGGCCCGAGCAATCACTATATCCCGAGCGGATGGATGGGGGATGGCGATGACTTACAGTTTAATGATCAAGCTAGCAAGGATGCCTCTTCTCAGGAAACATGCATACGAATTCACTATACAGCCGAGGAGAGTCTTGGAAATGGATGGGCTGGTATTTACTGGCAATCTACTGAGCATAACTGGGGACAAGACGATGGATATAATCTGAGCCGTTTTAATAGATTAGTATTTAAGGCAAGAGGGGATAATGGAGGAGAGAAGATTGATAAGGTTAAAGTCGGAGGGATAACTGGAGATACTGCTGATGTGGAATATGGGCCGATAACATTAACAGCTGATTGGGAGGAATATTTCATTGATTTGAGAGGAGAAGATCTTTCTGATATCAGAGGTGGATTTTGCATAACCTTTAATGCTGAAGCTGCAGGCGGCGCCCAGACAATTTTTTTGGATGATATTTATTATACCAATGATATAGGTGTAAAAAGTTATGAGAAAATTGTAGAATTATACAAGCGCCATCCAGCGATTCTTATGTGGTCTTTAGGCAATGAGTGGAATCTTGCTTATAATTTGTATCAAGGCGGCTATGAAAGTGTCCGTGAGGCAGGAGAGGCAACTCAGTTGGCTGCAAATAAGATTAAGGTAATTGACCCAAATCATCCTGTAAGTTCTTGTTTAGGCGACAGATTTGGTGATGAGGTGGACATCCCCGGCAATAGGATAGATTCGGTTGTGGAGACCTGTTCTGATGTAGATATATGGGGATTGAACATATATCGCGGCGACAACTTTAATGGTCTTTTTGTCGAATGGCAAGGGGTAAGCTCAAAGCCGTTTTATTTGAGTGAATTTGGCACAGATTCATTTTCTACCGTAGCTTATCATTATAACGAAGCTAACCAGGCATATGATTGCTTTGGTCAGGAAGACCAGGCGATGCAGTCAAGCGTGAACCTTTCTCTTTGGGATGAGGTAAAAGAGCATCTCTCAGCATTCTATATTAATCAACCTTGCGTAGGTGGCCTGATCCATGAATTCAATGATGAGTTGTGGAAGGTGGGAAATTTTCATGTTGGGTTAGGCGGCGACGATCTTGTTGATTATCATGGACCTGATGATGAACCTGGCACAGGAGACGATGATTCCAGCTATGATGAGTATAACAGTGAGGGATTTTTTCTTAAAGACGCCCATCCTGACGATGTTGCTAATGAGGAATATTTTGGCGTGGTAACTGCTGATCGCGTACGAAAAGACGTTTTTGATGAGTTAAAAGACTACTATGGGACAATTCTTGCTCCTGTGATTATTAGCATAACAGAACTTGTCCTTGATACTGACAAGCCAATACGAAAAGATACTGTGGATATAACCGCGACTATCCAAAATCAAGGAGGGGTATTAAGTGGCAGTTTTGAGGTAGAGTTTATCATATGGCATATAGATAAAGATGGCGAAAAGTTAGAATTAGCCCATATTATGGAAGAGGTCTTTGATCTTGACCCTAATGAAACTGTTGTTGTTCCATATAGCTGGGCTGAGATAGAAGATATAGGCCTGAGAAGGATAGAGGTGCGTATCCTTCCACTTGCTGAGTCCGGCTCAGAACAAGGCGCAGAAGACGGCATGGTGGAACAGACACACGTAGTAGTTGACATTGATGGAGACAATGACATAGATATAGCAGATATAATGAAAGTTGCAGTCATCTGGCATACCGAAGAAGGTGACGAAAGGTTTAATCCTATATACGACCTGAACAATAGCGGCAGAATAGATATAGTGGACATCATGCTCGTAGCAATTAAGTGGGGCACAGAATTACCTGAATAAGTTCCCACTCCAGGCAGTGTCTGAAGTGTGGACTTATTTTTCTTCGAATGTCTTTCCTTTTTTTAATCCATTTATAACTGATTGATACGCCAAAGGTTATAGCTACCCTTGACAGTACTCCAGTCATAGGGTATACTTACTCTCTAACTAGAGAGTATACTCTCGCTCTCTATCCAGACAGCAATAAGTTTAATTTTTGGAAATTATGAAAGAGATATATTTGATAAAGGATTTGGCTAGGTTTAGCGGTCATACTATCTATACTGTGAAATATTATCTTAATCTTGGGCTTATAAAGGAGATAGGCAGGAGCCCAGAGACAAATTTTAGATATTTTGACAATACAACCCTTGAACAGTTGCAAAGGATACGTGCATTGCGCAAGGAAAACAAGTCGCTTGCAGAGATACAGGAGATCATAGGGTAATATGTCATATTATAGCGCTCTCAATCTCCATAAAGAGCCGTTTTCGACAAGTCCTGATCCATATTTTCTATACCCGTCTATTTCACATAAACAGGCGCTCCAGAGATTGGAGATAGGTGTCAGGTTAAAACGAGGACTGAGCCTTATATTGGGCGACGTCGGCACTGGCAAGACTACTCTTGCCCGCGCGCTTCTCCAGACATTTCAGGAGCCGGGATTTATCTCCCACATGATATTTGATCCTGTCTATGATTCAGAGTTTCAGTTTGTTACAAGCCTGGCAAAGGTCCTTGGCATAAAGCCGTATTTCAGGTCTGTCCTGGATTACAAAGAGGCCATAGAGAGGTTTTTATTCAAGAAATGTGTTGAGGAAGAAAATGTCGTAGTCCTTGTCATAGACGAGGCCCAGAAGCTGAGCGCTTCTTCTCTGGAGATATTGCGCACGCTTTTAAATTATGAGACAAATGAGTATAAGCTCCTTCAGCTTGTAGTAATAGGCCAGATGGAACTTTTGCCGCGGCTGAAAAGGATAAGGAATTTTTCTGACAGAGTGAGCCTGAAATATACATTGAATCCATTGGATATTAATGAGACAAAGAACATGATAGATTTCAGATTGAGGCAGGCAGGTTATGATTCAGGAAGGACGCTTTTCGCAGAAAACGCGCTGGATCTGATTTATCACTACACGCAGGGATATCCGCGCAGGATTGCAAATCTATGCCATATGGCGTTAGAAGAGCTTGTGATGAAGGAAAGAGATCTCGTCGGAGAAGACATGGTCAGCGGGATAATAGAACGCGATAGAAAGGTAGGGTTGGATTAATGGCTGGCGCTACTCCTGAAGGGAAACTTCTGGATATTATAAAGCAGGGCCAGGGCAAGCTGAAACTTAAAAAGGAGCTCAAGGTCTTTACAAAGATAAATATCATATTAGCCGGCCTGATGATAATAATCCTGGCGGTTTTTTTAATAGATGTTTTTACTATAACCCATACGATCCCTGAGTTAAGCGTGAATCTGCCGGAAGAAAAAGAGGATATTTTACCAAGGCCGCGTTCTTTTGATGAAGACGAAGAAGACATGGATGTTGTTAAAAAACCTGTTTCTATTTCAAAAGAAGAGATATTGAAGGATTTAACCCTCCTGGGTATCATCACAGGCGAGGACAACCAGGCCATAATCGAAGATAAAAAAACGAAGAAGACCCAATTCCTTTACAAAGGTGATAGCATTGGAGATCTTAAGGTCATTGATATAAAGGATAGCGAGGTTATGCTGGACTATAACGGCGAAAGAATAGAACTACGAATTTAAGGAGGCAGGTATGTTAAAAAAGATTATTATATATACAGCGATATTTTCAATATCTATATTTTCAATGATGCCGCTTGTTCAATCGCAATCTTATGAGAAAGAGCCGGAGTTGATATCCCTGGACATAAAGGGTATGGATATACGTGATGTCCTGAAGATTTTGTCACAGAAAAGCGGCCTGAATATAGTCGCTGATAAGGATGTAAAAGGCACAATAGTGCTTTATGTAAAGGATGTGGCTGTGATGGATGCCCTGAATATATTGGTTTCTACAAATGATTTGGCTTATGAGCTGGAGGGGTCTCTTCTCAGGATCATGACTGATAAAACATATGAAAGGTTGCACGGCGAGAAGTTTGATGATAGGACCAAGACAGAAATAGTCAGGCTCGATTATGCCAATGCCACTGAGATTACCAAGGCCATTACAAAGATGAAGACCAAGATCGGAAAGATTATCCCTGATGATAGCTCGAATACGATAGTCTTGATAGATGCTCCTCAGAATGTAAAGAGGATGAAGGATGCCATTTCAGAGATGGACGTCACTCTAGTTACAGAGGTTTTTTCTCTTGATTATGCAAATGCTGAATCAATAAAGGGTAAGCTGGAAGAGATGCTTTCTAAAAACTCGGGGAGCATGAGATTTGACGAAAGGACAAATAAGATAATAGTAAAGGATACGCCAAAAAAGATCGAGGATATTAAAAAGGTAATAGAGGCATTTGATGAAAAGACCCGAGAGGTGGTTATAGATGCGAATATCATAGAGGTAACACTTTACGATAAATACAGTAGTGGTATAGATTGGGCTGCTATTGCTACCCTGGGAGACATAGCAATAGAAGGCACTACAAATCTTACTACCAGATTGTTAGGTCCCAATACCATCCCTAGCGACCTGACCATATCCAAGAAAGACGGTGCTCATTCAACAGTGATAAAACTTCTTGAGACATTTGGCGAAACCAATATCCTGTCCAGGCCGCGGATTACTGTTGCTGACAAAGAAGAAGCAAAGATACTGGTAGGTAAAAAAGAGGCTTATGTAACATCGACAACAAGTCAATCTGGTACAACTTCAGTGACCTCAATCTCTGTAAACTTTATCGATGTGGGATTAATGCTTTACGTTACCCCTGCCATTAATAAAGATGGCTTTGTTACCATGAAGATAAAGCCCGAGATAAGTTCTGCTGAGTATAGAGAATTTATATCTGAGGATAAAAAGACGGAAGTTCCCATTGTCAGTACGTCCGAAGTAGAGACAACTGTATTGGTAAAGGATGGTACAACGGTTATAATAGGCGGGCTCATGAAAGATACTGTAAAGGAGTACAAGGAGAAAATACCATTTTTAGGAGATGTCCCTCTTTTAGGAAAATTGTTTTCTACAAAAGGAAAGAGTAAAATAAAAACAGAGTTGGTAATACTTCTTACGCCTCATATCATAGAGGGTGACAAGACAACAGAAGAGGTAAAATTCTATAAAGACGAATGGGCTAAATACGCAAAGTCAGCACAAATAGAAAGCCCGGAAGAAGAGGCCATGAGGATGGCTGAGGACAAAAAAGCAAGGTCCATGTCAAAGACTAAAAAGCTCGTTCCTAAAAAGCTCGTTCCTGAAAAGCTCGTTCCTGCAGAGGCTAAGGCGGCCAAAACGCCCAAGAAGCAATGGTCACAGCTTTTTACCAGCAGGCCCAAAGCTGCAAAGGCAAAACCTCCGCTGGATAAGGGCGCGTATGAAGCTTATTACATGGCTTTAAGAAAAGAGGTAAATAATATCTCAAAGAAGCAGGATGTCTCTGGAAAAAAAGGCGAAGTGGAGCTGCAGTTTAGTCTGGACAGAGAAGGGTTTTTAGTAAGGGGCCCTGTTGTATTGAATAAGCCAGATCTTCAATTGGTCCGTGCCGCAGTAAATAGCGTGAAGATGGCTATGCCATTTGGCGCCTTTCCAAAGGGCCTTGAGCAAAAAGAGGCAGAGTTTTATGTGGTGGTGAGGTATGAATGAGAATGAGATTATTACCTTGACGAATGAAAAATAATAGCTATAATCTAAGAAATATATTTTTTATAGGGCTGGCAGTACTACTTTTGTGCCCTCTGGCAGGCGCAGATGACTCAGGAGAAAAAGATTCATATGTAGTCGGTACTGTTGAGGATGAGGGGGTTACGTGGTATGCGATAGTAAAGGTGGACGGCAAGAAAAAGCTCTACACAGAAGGGGATATATTTTGTTCAAGGGTTGACATAACTAATTGCCTGCGCATACAGGAAATTAGAAAAGACGAGATAGTGTTAAAAGACGTAAAGTCAGACAGGATCCTGACAGTCAGGCCGGGAATAAGCCTGCCATTAAAGGGCAGCGATATAATTTATGAAAAATCAATAGCCTCATCTGTCATAGAGTATCGATACAAGGATTCTAAGGCGCCTTCTGATTTTAGCATAAGCGCTTTTAATGAGAAAAAGATAGTGATGCAAAAGTATTTTGACAAAAAAGATTTATCAGAGGATGTGTCGAATGGCGCAGAGGTGATAAAAAATGAATTTTTTGAAGATATAGAGATCGAGAAGATCGAGAAGGATATATGGGTGGTAAATAGAGAGAGCGCTGAGAAGGCCATTGATAATGCAGGGAGAAGCCTTTTTTCAGTTATAAAAAAGGTAAGGCCAGAATATCGTTTTGGCAAATGGCCGAGCCTGAGGTTTAATTGCGCGCTTGGGGATTTAGTTTTAAATAAGGAAGGTTTCTTGGTGCAGAACTTAGCGGTTGCCAGACTCGTGGAGCGCGCTGGGATAAAAAAAGGCGACTTGATCAAGAGTGTTAATGGCCAGCCCGTGAACAGTCTTTTTGGTATATTTAAGTCATACATGAACATTAAGTCAAACAAGGATGTGAAAGTGGTAAAGGTCGATATTATCAGGGACGAACGGCCTCAGACATTGACTTATAAAGTAAGGTAAGGGGGAGTTATGGATTATTTATTGACGGAAGAACAGATAATGATTCGCGATTTGGCAAGGCAGGTGGCGAGGGAAAAGATCAAGCCTGTGGCTGCCCAGTATGACGCGGAAGGGACATTTCCGTGGGATATTGTCAAGATAATGTCAGACAGCGACCTTTTTGGGATTTACATTGAGGAGAAATACGGCGGCACTGGCGGGGGATGCATGGAGCTGGTGCTTGCTACAGAGGAGCTTTCCAAGGCATGCGGCGGGATTTCCCTGGCATTGGCTGCAACAGCGCTCGGCACATATCCTATTATTTTATTTGGCACAGAAGAACAAAAGCAAAAGTATTTACCTGATCTGGCAAAAGGGAAAAAACTCGCTGCATTTGCGTTGACAGAGGCAGGCGCAGGGAGTGACGCGGCAGCAGTCGCTACTACTGCACAGAAAAAAGGCGACCACTATATGCTGAACGGCACAAAGCAGTGGATTACAAATGGCGGAGAGGCTGAAGTGTATACAGTAGTCGCGTCTGTTGACAGGTCAAAGGGCGCGCGCGGCGCAGCCTGTTTTATTGTAGAAAAGGGCACGCCAGGTTTTGAATTTGGAAAAAAAGAAGACAAGATGGGGATACGGGCCTCTGCTACAAGGGAACTTGTTTTTACAGATTGCAAGATCCCTAAGGAGAATTTATTAGGCAAAGAGGGCGGCGGCTTTATTGTTGCGATGAAGACATTTGACCAGTCAAGGCCAGGCGTGGCTAGCCAGGCGCTGGGCATTGCGCAGGGCGCGCTGGATTTGACTGTGGCGTATGTCAAAGAGAGAAAGCAGTTTGGAAAGTCTATTTCTTCTTTTCAGGGCGTTCAGTTTATGCTCGCTGACATGGCCACTGAGATCGAGGCAGCAAGGGCGCTTATCTATGCGACTGCCAGGATGGTAGACAGCGGCGCAAAAAAGATCTCCAAAGATTCTGCAATAGCAAAGCTTTTTGCATCAGATATGGCAATGAAGGTCACGACAGATTGCGTGCAGCTTTTCGGAGGATATGGCTATATGAGGGATTACCCTATTGAAAAATACATGCGCGACGCAAAGATTACGCAGATATACGAAGGCACGAACCAGATACAGCGCAGCGTAATAGCAAACAATCTGATAAAAGAAAAGGTAGCTTAAGTTAATGACAAATGTCAAATTTCAAATAACAAATGAATTACCTAATTCCAAATGTCAAATTGGGATTTGGGAATTTGGCCCTTCGACTTTGCTCATGGCCAATCCCGAGCGTGGTCGAGGGATTGGAATTCATTTGGATTTTGGCATTTAAAGAAAGATTTTAAAATTATGAATATCATCGTCTGTATAAAGCAGGTGCCGGATACAACGAATGTCAGGATAGATCCTGAGACGAATACGCTCATACGGAGTGGGGTGGAGTGTATTATCAATCCCTTTGACATGTACGCTATAGAAGAGGCGATTCGTCTGAAGGAAAAATTCGGCGGCAAGGTGATTATTGTCACGATGGGGCCTCCTCAGGCAGAGGATGCCTTGCGCGAGGCAATTTCCCTCGGCGCAGATGAGGCAATACTCGTGTCTGACCGTGCATTTGCAGGTAGTGACACATGGGCTACGAGCTATACGCTGTCCAGGGCCCTTCACAAGATAGGCGATTATGAAATCATAATCTGCGGTAAGCAGGCAATTGATGGAGACACTGCCCAGGTAGGGCCTGGCATATCTGCCCACCTCGACATCCCCCAGATTACTTATGTAAAAAGAATAGAAGAAGTGAGTAGTAATCACATGAGGGCCGAGAGGATGACTGAAGAAGGCTATGAGATCATAGACTCGCCTCTGCCGTGCCTTATTACTGTGGTGAAAGAGATAAATGAGCCAAGGCTTCCATCTTTAAAGGGCAAGATGAAGGCAAAAAAGGCAGAGA
>JAHIPS010000020.1 GCA_018902915.1 Candidatus Omnitrophota bacterium
AAAGCTAAGCAAAAGAAAAAGATCAGATTCATTAGAGGTATCTTAAGGCACCTTTTGCAAAAATAACCTTATTTTCAAAGAGCGCTTACTCTCTATTGCTCAAAACCTTGAGTTTTGAGCAACCCTCGTTAATATAGACACTGGAGGCAGGTATTTTCTTTCAATTATTTTTTAGCGGAGCTATTGTGAGGTAGGGTGTACCTAAATAGGACGTCTGCTATCTTACTGAGCCTTCTTGAGGCTATTTCTACTAGAGACCAAAGACTGCCTTACTTTATTATCTGAAGGTCTGATTTTAACGAGAAGGCCCTTGGCAAAACAATTTTTTATATCCATTAAATCTGGCTCCCATAAAGCAATACGTGAGAAGCCATTACTTCTTGGTAAAATCCTTTATCCTGCTCTTTAACACGTTTCCATTTCAATAAACTAAAGACCTCTATATTTATTTCTAAGTTCAATGCCCTTTCGAGTTCCGAGAGCGCCGAATTAAACGCTAACTTTTCTTTATGCGAAATTATAATCAGATCCAAATCGCTTTTTTCATCAAACCTGCCATCTGCAAAACTACCATATATGCACAACGAAATCAAATCTTCGTCTACCTCCAGAAACCTATCGATCAATTTTGCATGTTCCAGTCTTGCCAAAAAGTAGGCAATCTTTAAATGTTTAACAATTACTGAGTCATTATTTAACGAATAAAAATGAGCCCTTGCTTTTCCCTGTCTCTGCAATAAAGCCATTTCTTCTAATGTCCTCAAGGCATTATTTGCATTTGTAGGACCTACCTTAAGCCTGCGTGCCAGTTCCTTCACATATACTTCAACTGAAGGGTGTGCTAAGAAATATGCAAGGATTTTCCATGTGAGGTTATTTTTAAAGATTTGAATTGCCGCTGTATTCATCTTTGTCGTCTCCGTACCATTTACAGTACTATAGTACCATATTTGGTACTAATTGTCAAGTGCTGCTTGTTTTCTCATGTCACTACATATGACACGCGGGCAGGAGTTTTCTTTCAATTATTTTCAGGGAGGTGACTATTGAATCGGCCCTGCGAAGCAATCTCTTAGTCGCCGAGTTTGGCGGCAAGGCCTTAAAAGTAGGGTGTACCTAAATAGGACGTCTGCTAAACTATGGGAGCCCGGCTCCCATAGTTCCTCAGGTTGGGTATACCCATTTGTCGCCAATGTCTCCAAGCGCGCGTACCGTTATATTCTTAGCTAAGTTATAGCTTTCTTTGCCTGGATAAACAACCCAAAGATGCGACAATTTAAGATCTCGCATTGCTATCTGCATTGACTTTGTTGTCTTAGGTGCATCTGAATACTTAAACTCAATACCCCAATTCTTACCCCCATGTTGCCAGAATAAATCTACCTCTGCCCCTGTGTGCGTGCTCCAAAAATACATTTCCTGGTCTCTCTTTCCTGTGTTTCGGGAGACGCATTCCAAGGCAAACCCTTCCCACGAGGCGCCGAGTTTGGTGTGCAAAAAAAGCTGTCTTGCATCCTCTACCGATATTAAACAATGAAAAATACCAGAATCCCTTATGTAGATCTTTGGCCTTTTAACAAGTCGTTTTCCTATATTAACATGCCATGGCTGAACCGCCCGCACCATAAATGTTGCTGTTAAAATATCGATATACTTTCTTACTGTTACATCAGAGATCCCAAAGGAACGCCCTAATTCCGAATAGTTTAATATCTGCCCGTGATAATGACTGAGCATTGTCCAGAATCTCCTCAATGTATTAGCAGGGATGGTAATTCCCAATTGAGGAATATCTCTTTCCAGAAAAGTACTGATATAATTCTCAAGCCATATAAAACTGTCTTTCTCTGACTTCCCTAAATATGCCCTCGGAAACCCCCCTCTTATCCATAATCTTTTAATATTAGAAGTACCGACATCTGAGACTCTAAAGCCTCCTAAATGATAATACGCTATTCTTCCGGCCAGGCTTTCAGAACTCTGCTTCATCAACCCGCCGGAAGCACTGCCGAGTAAAAGATATCTCTGTTGTGGGTTATTATCAACTAGATAGCGTATTAGCGGAAACAACCCCGGCCTCCTCTGTATCTCGTCAATTACAATCAATCCTTTAAGCTCTTCAAGTGTCAATTGGGGTTGTTCTAACCTGGCCAGATCTCTTGGGTTTTCTAGATCGAAATAATGCTGATAGGATATCTCTTTGGATAGGACTGTCTTCCCGGTTTGCCTTGGTCCAAGTATGGCTGTTACAGGAAAACCATTGACAAGTTTTGTGACATTTTTAATATCAATATTTCTTTTAAGCAGTTTATTCACAATAGTAAGTATAACACATTTCCTTGAAAAGTCAAATTAAACATTAGAGATTTCCATGTTCCTTCCCTTTCAATTATTTTTGCGTTAGGGGGCTGCGGTAGGCAATTGCGGTGGGGGTTGCGCAACGGTCATTGCGCAACGTCATTGCGAGGAAAGCTTAAATCGCGAGTCAACGAAGCAATCTCCTCTGCCTATCCAGGGTGTACCTAAATAGGACGTCTGCCATTACTCCTAAGGAGCTATGGGAGCCCGGCTCCCATAGCTCCCTGGGGTAACCCCTATTCTCAGGAGTGTTTATGTCTGGGATGGCTAACGAGATAGTCGTGGATAAGCATAGCGAGAACTATTAACCCAAATACACCTAGTATACTTAACATAACAATCATCTTTGCTCTCCTATTTCGATTACAAGGGCTAAATACAAAACAACGAAAAATGCAAATATAGACCAGAATATAAGCTTCTGAAGCAATAGTAATTTCACGAAGAACTCACCAGCAAAATACCCAGCCAAGACAATCTTAGCAAAATCTCCGATAAGTCCTGCAATGGAATCTCTAGATCTTACGCTTAACCATTTCATTTGTATCATACAATCCCTCCTCTGTCAAGTTCCGCTATACATGACACGGGAGGGGGTGATTTTCTTTCAATTATTTTTGCGGTAGGGGGCTACGGTAGGCAATTGCGGTAGGGGTTGCGCAGCGGCCATTGCGCAACGTCATTGCGAGGGAAGCTTAAATCGCGAGTCAACGAAGCAATCTCCTCTGCCTATCCAGGGTGTACCTAAATAGGACGTCTGCAGTATCTGCCGCAATCTAATAATACTTAAACCAATTGGGTCAAAAATGTCCGGGCAGGTACAATTATAGGCTCTGTATGCTTGAAACAATCCTTAGGAATGTATTTCATATCAAATACTACTTGAAATGCGTGTTTTGCTCTGACTTTCTCCTGAAAATAAACCAGATTCTTGCTTACCCCTCCTTTTGAGGATAATTTAACCTCAACCAGAAACCACGGTTTTTTATCCCGCGATACTAAAAAATCCACTTCGCGCTTTTCCTTATCCCTGATAAACCATAAGGCATATTGACCCAGCCCACAATCCGTCCAATAATGAACAGCTTTTAGTAAATGAGAGGCTATTAAATTTTCTGCGCGGCTTCCTTCCTCATCAACATTAATCCAATCCCATAAATAAGTTTTTGGTTCTTTAATAAGAGAGCGGGGAATATTCTTAGACCATGGCTGAATAGTAAAACAGTAAAAAAAGCCCTGTAGTGTCTTAATCCAGCGGCGTATGGTATCGGAAGATACATTGATTTTGTTGGATAGCTTTGAATAATTTGTCAATTGTCCGGCCTGATGTTTTAGGATTTCAGCTAAAATCTCGATTTGTCCCAATTCCTGGATTCGGCTTAAATCCCTGATATCTTCTTTAATCAACTGTTCCTGCCTCAGAGTTTTCCAACGATTCAAAAACCTGGAATCGTTTTTTATAAACGGTTCGGGAAACCCGCCATTTTTGAGTAACTTCTCAAAATCTTGATTTTTGGTTTGAAAAGGATCATTAATTTCTTTCTTTGATAAATCTATCCTTCCCAGTTCTGCCAATGACAATTGATGCAGACGGTATGAAAAATATCTCCCCATTAGGCTATCCCCACCTTTTTTATAAATATCCAATCGCGAACTGCCTGTAACAATAATATGGACCTTTCCTTTGTATATATCAAAAAATCCTTTTAGAAAAGTTTTCCACTTACTATATTTGTGAATTTCGTCAAAAACAATAATTGGTGTTTCTGAAGTTAACTTATCCAACCCGGCAAAACCAGCAACACTATTAACTCCTTCCAAAATAATTTTTCTATGATCTAAATTGTCCCAGTTTAGATAAGCAAATTGACTGGTAAATTCCTTTGTCATCAGACTGACTGTAGTCTTCCCGGCTTGCCTGGGGCCAATAAGAAAAATCATCTGCTGATTGCGCTTAAAATGTTCCTTAATAACAGAAATATAGACTCTTTTCATTTGTTTTTCCTCATACATGGTTATACTATTGTTATCTACGACTAGTTTACCATACATCTAAAATTAGTCAAGACTAATTTTAGATGTAGCTAATTTTGGTCGAACAACTGCTTTTTCCTACACCGTTGCCGGCTTTCGTATCAGGAGTTCCTG
>JAHIPS010000021.1 GCA_018902915.1 Candidatus Omnitrophota bacterium
GGCAAGACACAGCTCGTGAAGCAGGCAGACGTGGTAATGCTTTTATATCTCTTCCCGGATAAATTTGATATAAAGACAAAGAAAAAGAATTTTTATTATTATCTTAAGCGCACTGTCCATAAGTCCAGCCTGAGCGCGGCTGTGCACGCGGCTATTGCCGCTGAAATAGGTAATATCAGGATGGCCTATAGATATTTTGATGTCGCGGCAAATATGGACCTGACGCTTTTATACGGAAATACAGATGATGGGATGCATGCTGCCTCATTAGGCGTGACGTGGCAGGCAGTGATCCACGGCTTTGCAGGCATGAAGATATTCAACGAGACGCTTTGTATCAATCCCGGACTGCCTGAGAACTGGAAAGAGCTTTCCTTTTATCTGAAGTGGCAGGGGTATAATCTAAAGATAGCGATCAATCATACCAAGGTCAACATGCAGTTTTATTCCAAAAGAAAGGATGTCCTGAAAATAAAAGTTTACAATATTTTACGAAAAATAGAGGCAAATAAGACGTATAATTTCTTCAGGAAAAGAGAGGGCTGACCATGGCAAAGAAAATGAGACCGTTAAAGATAGCGCAGATTCACTGGGGTTTTCCTCCGATAATAGGGGGAGTCGAGACGCATCTTACTATTTTGTTGTCGGAGCTGGTCAAGAAAGGGCACAAAGTGGACCTCTTGACTGGCGCGGCAGAAGGCGCAAAGGCGGTCGACAGGTATAAAGGCGTGGGTATTTACAGAGTCCCCATAATGGACCTGAACTGGCTTGCCAAAAGAGGGCTCAACGGGATATTGAGTGAGGTCGAAGAGGTGTTTACCGGATTTTTAAAGCGCACCAGGCCGGATATCATCCATTGCCACAATATGCATTATTTTTCAAAACCTCACGCAAGGACCCTGGAGCGTATTTCAAAGGAATCCGGTGTGCCGCTGGTCCTTACCGCGCACAATGTGTGGGATGATAATTTATTTTTGGATCTTGCAAGGAATATAAAGTGGGATCAGATCATTGCGGTAAGTCATTTTATAAAGAGGGAGCTTATCGGCGTAGGCGTCCCCCACAAAAAGATCACAACAGTTCACCATGGGATAGACGAATCTTTATATAGCCCGAAGATCCAGTATAAAAGCATATTCAAGAAATACCCGGAGTTAAAAGGGAAGAAGGTGATTTTTCATCCTGCCAGGATGGGCCTTGCCAAGGGCTGCGATGTTACCATAAAGGCGCTCAGGCGCATAAAGGAGAGGGTCCCCAATGTCATATTGATACTGGCCGGCACAAAGAATATCATAGACTGGGCCCAGAGTCAGCAAAAAGACATTGCCTACATGGTAAGCCTGGTTGATTTTTTCAAGATGAGAAAGAATGTCCTTATAGATTCTTTTGAACTCACTGATATGCCCAAGCTGTACGCTGCCTCAGATGTCTGCGTTTATCCTTCTACAGCGTCCGAGCCATTCGGGCTTACCATGCTTGAGGCGCTTTCGTCGGCAAAGCCCATGGTCGTAACTGAAACAGGCGGCATGCCGGAGATCATAAAAGACGGCATAAACGGATTCGTGGTGCCTATAAGGGACTTTGAGGCGCTTGCCTCAAGGGTGATCCAGCTTATCAGCAATAATGAATTGCGCGACCGGCTCGGCTATACAGGCAGGCAAATGGTAGAGCAGAATTACACCAAAGAGATAGTGACGAAAAATACGCTGGATGTTTACAAAAGGTTATTGTAAGGCTCGTTAGCTCCTTGTACCGTATGAGCTCCTTGGTATTTAGTGCTTGACAAAATCTTTAAGCCCCCTCTACCGCAATAGACCCTATCATAAATAGCCAGCTTTAATGCGCCTATTCCTGGCAGGTATTGACTATTTCTCTCTCAGCAGGTAAACTTTATACCATGCGATTTTACAGGGTGGTTATGATCTGCATAATGAGCGCTGCTCTTACAGGGTGCAGTGTGGCGCGGGGCACTGCAAAGGCAGTGGGGACTGCGGGTAAGATAACCTTTGCTACTGTGAAGACAGTTGGCAAGGTAGCGGGTAAGACTGCGCAGCTCACAGGCAGGGGCATCAAGACAGTGGTAAATATGGCATCAGGCAAACAGATTGTAAAGTGTTCTAAGCTCGGAAACAGCCTTATAGTGAATACCCTTATCAATAAGCAGGTAAAGGCAAACCTTATAGTGGATACAGGCTGTACAGAGACCCAGATATCAGAAGGTGTGGCCAGGGGCCTGGGTATAGATACAAACAGCTGCCCTACTGTCCAGTGCCAGCTGGCAGACGGCCGCACTGTAGCAGGAAAAGAGGTGAATATAAAAGAGATCAGGCTCGGCAGGGTGCGTGTCAAGAATGTACGGGCCATTGTCCTGGGCACAGACCAGATGGACCATAGCGGCCTCCTCGGCATGTCTTTCCTTGAGAATTTTATCTTTAAAGTCGATTCCGAAAAACAGGAACTAGTCCTCCAAAAGCGCATCCGATAAGTTTACGCTACGGATTTTTTCATCCCCCTATACATATTGCGGAAATATGGTATAATATTGCTGATAAATATATGAAAAGAATATATATTTTTATTTTTATACTTGTATTTTTGCCAGCGGCCAGCGCTGAGCCGCCGGCTTCTCAATCGCTGTGGGCATGTTCTTCGGCCTATGGCCTGCCAGAAAGGCATCAGAGCTTAATCCTATAGAAGCGTTGAGATACGAGTAATACCGTCGCAAAGTACTTGCAGAAAATTTTTTATTACGGTATAATCAATGCCATGAAAATAATAAGAGAAACGTTATCTCTCGAGGAACTCAAGCAAATGGCCAAGGATACCTTTGGAGACATGGTAAAAGCAGTTGTTGATGTTGACAGTGAGATTATAGCGGTTGACGCGGAACTGCATTCTGATTTAGAGGCCTTGCTTTTGGAAAACGGGTCAAACCAAAAAAATCTTTGGGGAATTAATTTTTATCCCGACATTACAGATGAGGATTTTATAGAATTTGATTCCATGATAAACATGCGGCCTTCCCAGGGGAATATAAGCCGCGGCGTTGACAATGAAAAGATTAAGAAAAAAATAATAGAAGTTGCGAATAAGTGGGTAAAACGATGACTGTTCAGCATAAAAATTTAGCCGCGGGAAAGTGGAGCCGGATGCCGCTTTGCGAACAAATGGCAAATATCGGGAGTGAGGTCAGTCGTGCGCTTAATTGGCGCAAGAAAGGCAACGAAGACCTGTCTCAAAAAGCAGCTTCACGGACACTGGAGCTGCTTGATCTGAGCATGTCTTCCTCCGGCATCTTTTCTCGCATCAAAGAATTTGCCCGCTTACGCGAGGCCATAGTTGATTATTTTTACGGGTCAAACCAGTTCGCTTCCTCTGAAACCTTATGGCGCAGATATTTCGATCATTTCAATTACGCCTTGCGGAAGAGGCTCTGAATAAGCAATAAAGATTTGACTTATAGCCCATAATTTAGTATAATAAGCTTAAATTAAGATAAGAAAAAGGCCATGGGAAACATGGCCTTTTTCTGTCTTGTAATATAAAGGGCTTTTAAAAGGGCTTAGATATATGAAGAAGATATATAAGACGACAGTCCGCCGACTTGTCCTCCGAAGCTTTAGCGTAGGAGGAAGCATATCTACTGTGAAGTTTCTTCTTTGGCGAAGGCGGATAACTAATATAGCATTAATATTCACGCTAATAGGGGTGGTTTTGTGTCAAAATATTGCGCATGCATCCTCCTTAAGGGTTCCCCTTGACAGGCGCCGTTTATCAGAGCTTCAGAACTCGGTTCGACCAGCATCTCTTTTTGGGGATACGCCAATCGAGGCATACGACTTTCCTGAGGATTTTGGAGAAATAAAAGGGCTGAATCCAATAGCGCTATGGCTCAAGGCCTCTGAGAAGGCAGGATTTAAGGACAGGGTGATTGTAGGCGTAAAAGGCAGTATGGTGCAATCAGGCCTTGAAGGATCAGTGTATCCCTTCTGGCCAGTTGTAAGCGATATAGACCTGTCGTTCTATATTGATATTGAAGGCGAAGAGGATTTGCGCAATGCTTATGAAAAAATAGACGAGGAGTTTAAAAAAATATTAACCGGAGAAAGGATCCCATGGGATATGGTCCGCATAAATGTTTGGGCAGACGAGGTTAAGGATTGTATTCAGATCGGGACAGGAGACGCTAAAATCCATTTTGAGACAGAGGCCTTTTCTTATAGCGACCTCCTCAGGTCGTCCTATGCCCCATTCCGAGGGCCCCTATACAAGTATTACGGAGATCATGAACTTGTCAAGAAGACGGAAACGATCCTACGCGTCTTTTTATCGCAAGAAGATCTTTTGAAGCGACTGGATCAGATATATGACAAATGGCTGGACGGATTAGTAAGCTTCGAAATTCAAAAATTCCTTGTAGGAAAAAATAACGTAAAGGTATTGAAGGTCCTTGCGTGGCTGGCCGAACTAAGAGGCATGGCGCCGCTAAAGAAAGAGCTTCTTGAAAAGGCATTGAAATACAAGCAGCAGATCGAGGCCGCCCCTAATGACGCGCCAAAGCAATCGCAGATACGCGAGTCAATGATAGGGGATGTGATCAAGTGCGTTTATTTATTGGTCCCAAAGGACTCAAAGGGAGGAGAGGTATTTTATAGAGAGCTGTCTAACAAACCCTATTCTCGTTATGGAATCGACGCAAAAAAGGCAAAGGTCGCATGGAAAAGGGTCATATCAGACATAGAAGCGCATTATAAAACCTTTCTTGAACAAAATTTCAGTGCTGCCCTGATAAGACCAACACCCGGGGCCTTGCAGGATGAGTTAATGTACAATACCCCCTGGGAAGTAGCGAGAAACCTGGGGTATCAAGTAACGCCTTTGTTTGTTTCAACAGAACATGCTTCAACCCACACCATTGTCTTGAACGGGATAGGGGAGGGGGCCATGGACTTAGAAAAGACAATAGTTATAAATTTTGACAGGCACGAGGACATGGTTGATGATGAATCAGCTTTTCCTATGTCAAATAATTGGCTTAATCTTTTACTGGGAACCGGTACGATCTCAGCCAGATTTTGGTTCAACGGGCACACGCACAGACTGGAAGATTTTAAACAAAGTGGCTTATTGAAAGGCAAAGACATTGTAATATCCATAGATATGGATTATTTTGAGAATTTTTCTGAGGAGACGACTGGATGGGCGATGGGGCAGCTGGTAAGTTTTATAAGAGAACACGATGAGAATATCAGGGCTATCAGCATAGCGCTTTCCCCTGATGATTGCTACAGGGTCAATCCAGAGGAATTAGCTGAAAAGTTATGTAAAAGATTAGATACAACCTTTTCATCTAATATAATGGAATTATCAAAGATCCCGTATTTAAAACAGCAGGGCGTATGCCTCAAGGCCTCTATAGGCATCAATAATTATCTCAGGGCCTTAAGGCCTGAGCTAGTCCGGGCCTGCAAGGGCTCTAAAGAGACGGGCATTTTTGCCCAGGCCATGGAAGCCTTTGGTGCTGATCAGGGATTATCTAAAAAAATAGACGGGATGATGGACAGGCATGAGTATGTTGAAGGCGAAACAGAAAGAGACCTGCTTGTATATAATATTATCGGCCCCGAGCTGTACAGGCGGCTGAAGGAGATTTTGAATCGGAAATTTTCCAGCAATGCCTCGATAGAATATGATACAGAGACGATCAGCACCCTTTATTTTATCTTTAGGGATTATTTTGACAGCCACCCCGATGTGCATCCTCTCGATGTAAACCTGACAGAAGACGCGCTGGTCGGAATAATAAGGGATATCTTTTACCCCTTCTTTAGAAGGAGCGGCTTCAGGGTGCTGGATTTCTTTTCAGGGACTTCGGGTCTCCCTGTCCAGTTATCAGAGAAGGAACTGGAAAAGCTGGGTTATAAAGGAGATAAGCTGTATACGTATGGCCTGGATAATGGAAGGGGCCTGAAATCTGATTTGGCCAAGCATGATAGCGGTATAATAAGATGGGATGTGGCTGCATTGTTAAGAGGCGATTCACCTATACCAGCATCCTGCGTTGATGTTGTCACCATGTTTAAACCTGAGCATCATTTCTTTGAGGATGGAATAAGAGAGAGGCAGTATCCAAAGGTAGCTAATATCATGCCTTCTGTCAAGGCAGCCAAGAAGGTCCTGAAGCCAGGCGGGTGGGTATATATTGTTCCAGAGGCAGCAGATCTTAGTTATAAAAATGACCATAATCTCTATGAAGAGGCGCTTGATAAGCAAGGGTTTACTGAGATAGAGACGACATCTAATCCTGATGTAAGATTGTATGAGGATTGGCAAGTGCGAGTTTTTAGCAAAGAACAGGGGGAATGGTTAATTAAAGCGCGCAAACCTTTAAATATAAATACCGCTGCCGAAAAGCTAATGATCAGGCACCGTAGTAGCGAGCTGTAAAGCTCTTGCTGGGTCAATAATAACGCCTGCGTTATATTTGATTTAATAGGTTCCATTGTGTATACTTTATAATTGAGCGATGATTATA
>JAHIPS010000022.1 GCA_018902915.1 Candidatus Omnitrophota bacterium
CCAATCAGCAATTAATTGAATTTTTTGGTCCATAGGTTCTGTCATTTTCCACGGCATAGGGTTATTCCTCCTTGCCGTATATTATAACCTGTTACCTATGTCCCAAGTTTGTTTTGTTACCTATGTTACCAGTTTGTACCTCTTTTTGTCATTCCCGTGAAAACGGGAATCCATAAAATCATCGTCTATATGTTATAGACACCGTCCCCGCGAAAGCGGGGATTCCCGCTTTCCCCGCTTTCGCGGGGACGGGAATGACGTAAGGTACCCCCGTTAACTCACCGATTACAACATTTTCCATTTATTTTTTCAAGACCCATTTTTACTGCCCTAAAAATAAAAAAGGGCAGGCAAAGGACTTACGACATTTTCAGCAATCCTGCTACGGAAGCATCCAATGCTGCCTTCGCCTACCCAACTTGCGGTCGAGTAAGCACTCAGCATTGGATACCGGACAAAAAGTCCTCTATAAAAAAAGAACCGTAGCAGGATTACAGTTTATATTATACTACCTAACTCAGATAATTCAAGTTTTTTAAATTGGCTTAAATGGCTTGTCAAATCAATGAATTCATGTATAATATTGTGTGCTTCTTTCAAACAATTGGGGAAAATAAAATATGCAATTAGAATTAAAACCCGCCAATAAACTTACTTATAAATTAAGATTAACTCCCCAAATGAGATTAGATATTAGCCTTTTACAAATGCCCATGGTTAAGCTTCAGGAATATGTAAAACAGCAGGTTGAGGAAAATCCTCTATTAGAAATAGACCCCCACACCAATTGGGATATTCCTGATGTTAAATCCACAATTGGTGTGGGGGTAAATGAAGATGAAGAAGCGAAGCAAAATTATAGGGAAAGTCTTATCACCAAATCTGCTACCTTATCTGACCATCTCTTAAACCAACTACATTTATTTGCATCTTCTGATGAAGAACGTAAAATTGGAGAGGTAATTATCGCGAATATAGATGATAATGGCTATCTAATGTCCTCTATCGAAAAAATAGCTGAGTCTGCTCAAGCGGTCCCATCACAAGTTCAAAAAGTTTTGTCATTGGTCCAGACCTTTGATCCTGTTGGCGTAGGTGCAAGAGATTTGAGAGAGTGCCTTCTGTTACAGATAAACCCCGTTAGAAACACCACGCAGATGGATGCTAACACAATAGTTTCTAACGGGGTAAAAGCAAAGGGCCAAGAAAATTCTTTGGCTGGTCAGGTTATAGACAAATATCTACATTACCTAGAAAAGAAAAGATTTGAATTTATTGCTAAGAAGTTGAAAGTGCCTGTAGAAAGAATCAAAGAAGCTATAAAAGAGATTGCCAATTTAGAACCAAAACCCGGCCGTTCTTTTAATACAGAAAGAGCTGTGCGTTTAATACCAGATGCCATATTAGAAAGAAATAATGATAAGTATGAGGTTATGCTTAATGATTGGGAACTGCCTTCTTTAAACCTCAATCCTAAATATAAAAGAATGCTAAACCAAAAAGGTATTACCGAAGATACAAAAAAATACCTAAAGGAAAGACTCGAAGCAGCCAAATTTTTGATTAATGCCATAAATAAGCGGAAAGAAACTATCCAAAAGGTAACCGAAGCTATTGTTTATATCCAGAAGGATTTTCTGGATGGAATGTACACCCCCACACCAATTGAGCTAAAAAAGAATACTGCCACGACAATTGGTGTGGGGGCAAGTCTTAAACCTATGACTTTATCACAAATTGCTAAATTGGTAAGTAAACACAAATCCACTGTGAGCAGGACTGTCAGTAATAAATACCTGCAAACTCCAGATGGTATCTTTGAATTGCGACATTTTTTAAATTCTGGAATAAAACAAGAAAATGGAGAGTTTTATTCATCCAAAGCAATCAAATCAAAGATAAAAGAGTTAATAGAAAACGAAGATAAAAAAAATCCCTTAACTGACCAGGAAATTGTCAATCTTCTCAAACAAGACGGGATCTCCGTCTCCCGCCGCGTTATAGCCAAATACCGCCACCAACTCAAGATTCTCCCCTCTCAATCAAGGCAAGAATAATGCTGAACCTCAATAAAACTTTTTCTCCCAATGATATTGGGATATTTTAATTGTTACAGTATCACTATCATTGTTGTGTTTCATTCTCAAAATCCACGCTTTAGGTAACCATGCTTTCCCAGCAAATCTGCTATAGTGTCACAGAATAGAGAAAGAAGATTACTCGAAGTCCTTTCTTGAAGTAAAGTAGTAGCCGTAGTATTGTGGAGAGTGTGGGCAACCCGAAGGGTTGTCCAAGCGACGTGGGTAATCCGA
>JAHIPS010000023.1 GCA_018902915.1 Candidatus Omnitrophota bacterium
CAGGGCATAAGCTCTGCAAGGGAGGTAGAAAGGTTAACTACAGAAGCGAAGAGCTGGCGCTGGCTATGCGGGAAGACAAAAAGCTATAGAGCGCACAGCGCTTGAAAGATATCAAAGGTTAGGCCAGGCAGTAAAAGAATATGAAAAGCTGAGGCAAAATAAAACAAAGAAGGAAAATATCAGGGTAAGCGCTGTAGATCCTGAAAGCCGGATAATGAAACAATCTAACGAATGAAACGTTCGGAAAATATCCTGCTCAGGTTATAGCGGACGGAGGCTATAACACATACTCAAACATAACAATGGCCAAAGAGAAAGATATTGATTTGATCGCAGGAGGACGCGGCAGCAATAATGTGTCCGGACGGCAGTATCAAAAGCGCGGAGTAACAAAAGAGTTCGAATCGGGCTCATTCAGATATGATAAGGCTTCAAACAGCATGATTTGCCCTAAAGGCAAAACTCTTAAATTTGACGGTAAAGAAAGATTGCCCGGCAGGACGAATTTTAAGTACCGCGCCGGAGCAGAAGACTGCAATAAATGTCCGTCAAAGCACAACTGCTGTCCTGAAGCAGCCAAGAAAGGACGAAGCGTGATTCGCAGGAAACTCCATGAGGATGTTATCGAGTTTAAAGAGAAGATGCAAAAAGAGTCAGCCAAGTTGATTTATAAAAAACGCGGTGAGAACGCGGAATTTATCAACGCCTGTATAAAAGAAAAATTCAAATTGAGACAATTCCGCCTGAGAGGAGTAAGAAAGGTTGATATAGAGCTTGCCTTTGCCGCGTTAGCCTATAACATTATGAGGTGGTTCCGGCTGAGATGGTATCCTGCTTTGGCATGATAATGATAAAGGAGTAAGGCCGAGAGATAATTGACGGGCTATTAGAAAGCCCGAACACAGGTTCATGCTGAAATCTATTATTGTTTGTTAAGATTTTCTGGTTTATAGGTGGAAATTTTAATTTTTTCACAGCTTCTCACCGGTTACGTCATGTCATCGAAACTCCTTGACATCCTAATTTATGAGGATATAATTAGTGATAGAATAGAAAGACAAGAAACATCTATAAATCTGAAAAGCGAATTGACCCGAAAAAGGGGTAATTTTTTATCTATGTTATGTTAAACTTTAAAAAGAGTTATAATAAAAAGATTATTTCTATAGCAGCAGTACTTTTATTCTTGCTGAATAGCCTGCTTTATAGTGTGCCTATTTGCGCGCAAAAAGGAACTCTGCGCGTCTATATGAATGAAGACTATAAGCGCATAAAAGAGCTGCAAAAAGACACATTATCATCTAATGAAAAACTTAAGGGAGGGTCACGTAGGCGGTTTCTTAAAAACCTTCGTGACCTTAGTGGAGGAGTTGTAGCTTTGTCTATTGGTGGATTTGGAATTTTAATGCCAGAAACAGGAATCGCAAAACCAGCAATGATACCAAAAGAACTACAGGATACAAAAAAACAAGCAGTAATCCAGCAGATAAAATCCATTAGTAAGGAAAGAGCTGCTATTTTAAAAGATACAGAGTTCACTGCTGTTAGGCATTGGAATGATGGAGTAGGGAATCTTAATTTAAAAAAGTTTAATGAAGCCATTGGATCCTTCAAAAAGGCATTAGCGATATATAAAAAAGCTGTTGATTTTTTCAAAAACAAAGAAAAAGATGAAAAACTATCTGCAGAACATCAGAAGAATATAGAAAAGTGCGAAAGCGCAATATATTCATCGTATTTTAATTGGGGTTCTGAGTATTTTAATGAAGGCCTATTATTGCATAAGGGCAAAGAGTTCAATAAGGCCCTTCCAAAGTACAATGAGGCTACTTCGAACTATAAAGAGGCTGAAAAATTGGCAAGAAAAGGTGAAAAAAACAAAGTTCAAGAGGCGTTAGCTAATACTTATTATAATATTACTTTAGTCCATAGCGCTATTGGAGATGGATTTTATTTTGATGCACAAGAGTTAGTAGAAAAAGATCAAACGGAAGAAGGCCTAAAAGTTTACACAAAGGCGAAAGAATCTTATGCCATGGCCTTAAATTTATTAGTTTCTGAAGAAAAAATCATAGGGAAGCTTTTGACTGACAGTAAGCTGGAACTGGCGAAAAAGACATTTCTTAGGAATTCAAGTTTTACATATAAAAATGTAGGAGATGTCTATGAAGGAAGGGGTGAATTAGAATATGCAAAATATGAATATGAAAAAGGGTTAAAGTTTGCAGTGCAGATGAAACAAGGCCCTATTAAAGACAATGCCATGACGATAGAAGGACAATTGAGAGATACTCTTAAGGAAATGGAATCTATTACAGCAAAAGCCCCACAGCCTCTACATACTAAGGAAGTTGCTTCAACAAAGGCCAAGCCGTCCGTAGACGATGTTATTAACTTGATAGATAAGATGACAATGCTTTCGACTTCATCCCAGAGTGAAAAAGAGAAAGAACTACTCAATATAATTAATAGCGATTTTCTGCCTCATCCTGCTGATTTTGATACGTTAATCAGTCGTATTAGGTCCAAGACTTCCACTACGAGGCGTGAATACAAAATTGTTTTAATAAAAATACTCAAAAAAATCCCTAAAGGTCCGGAGGTAGATAAAAGGCTCGAGCAGTTACAAAAGATTCCAGATACTGACGGACTTAAGCCGCTCCAATTTAAGAAAGAAAAACCTCAATTCAAGCCAAGAAAGCCACATGGCATAGGACAGACCCTGCCCTCAAATAATTTAAGAGCAAATCTTTAGACTACAAGGGTACAAGGGGCCGTCTTACTGTGCTATAACCTATGCATTAAAAATAAATTACAACTGCTATAATTCCACTGTGCCCCTTCACAGAAATTGGAATTGTAACGCTTCTAACTCTAATATTCTATTTGGGTTGCAAAACAGTAAGACGTCCCCTATATGGCAAGGCTAATCGGTGAGAAAGTAGGCCAGGTTTAAACCTGGCCTACTACTACTTCTTGTTAACTCACCGATTACATTTTTGCTAATATAAAACTTGACTTTGAATTAGCCATATTGTATACTTGTTTATATGATAAGGCGTATATTGCACCAAAAATGTGTTGAATTTTCAAGGCAGTATCCTGTTGTGACTATAACCGGGCCCAGACAGTCAGGTAAAACAACTCTGGCAAAGGCCTGTTTCCCCCAAAAACCCTATGTAAACTTAGAAGAACCTGATAAACGCAAACTTGCCATTGAAGATCCCCGAGGGTTTTTAGAAAATCTTCCTACAGGTGCCGTCCTTGACGAAATACAAAGAGCCCCGCAGCTCTCCTCCTACATCCAGTCCATAGTAGACTCATCTTCTCAAAAAGGAATGTTTATATTCACAGGGAGCCAACAGTTTGAAATCACTCAATCAATAAGCCAGTCTCTCGCAGGGCGAACTGCTTTGATAAAACTGCTTCCGTTTAATCTTAAAGAGCTTGGGAGCAAAAAACAGTACAAATCACTCGATGATCTGCTTATTAAAGGATTCTACCCCAGAGTTTATAAAGAAAACCTGAAACCGCATAATTTTTATATGAACTATTTCGAGGCTTATGTTCAAAGAGATTTGCGGCAGCTTAGCCAGATAGAAAATCTGCATGTATTTGAAAAATTTGTAAGAATATTAGCAACCCGGACAGGGCAGCTTTTAAATTATAACAGCCTTGCCAACGATGTCGGTGTATCCCAACCGACTATTCGAAAGTGGATTTCTCTTCTGGAGGCAAGTTACATTATCTTTCTGCTTCCGCCTTTTTTCCGGAATATCGGGAAGCGCTTAATCAAAACACCTAAAATCTACTTCTATGACGTTGGACTGGCAGCATATTTATTGGAAATCGAAAATGCCAAACAGCTAAAATCACATCCCCTGCGGGGAAATTTATTCGAGAATCTGATCATCACAGAATTTTTGAAGGCCAGATTCAACCAGGCTAAAACCTCAAACCTTTATTTTTACCGCGACCGAACAGGCAATGAAATAGACCTTGTTCTACAGAACCCTTTATCGTTGACCGCCGTAGAAATAAAATCCTCCGCAACGTTAAACTTAGACTTTTGCCGAACTCTCAATCTATTCAAAAAAATCTTTGGGCAGGAAGTTAAAAAATCCTTTGTAGTTTATTGCGGAAAAGATACGGCCTTGCATAATCGAACAACTTTCCTCCCGTGGCAAGAGCTTACAGATATAAAAATTTAAAATAAGCAACAACTGTATAATTCCACTGCTTCTCTCAGTGTCAGCTTTTTACTAACAAATCCCGCTGTTCTCTATGCTTTGTTGATTTCGGCTTGCGTTGTCTTTGCTGATTTTGCAATATCTGCTTTGAGTTTTGTATCCATAAATCCCCTCGCCTAACCCGAAGGGCCGATAGATTAAATCGTTATACGATTTAATCTTGCTATCGGGGTAGCCCGCATTTACGTTATTTCATGTATGCTATGAAATAAGCGGGTTAATGTCCAAATCTATCATAGGCGTATGAAAACTTAGTATTAATAGAAGGCATCTGTGGAATGTACGGCAAAATTAACTTCCAGAATTTTATACTATTTTCCACATTGAAATTGATTCGGTAATATTCCCTTCTCTTACCCCCTCTCCATCTTCTTTCAGGATTTACAATCCCGTCAACGCCAAATACAGATGAGATATGAGTTAGCAGTCGTTTGACTTCTTCCAGCGAAAAACTATGTGTTGCAATTGTAAAGCTTGGCTTCAAATAATAAATGGATCCATCTTTATGTAATTTTTTCCTCTTCCTTACACTACCATCATCACATAGCAGCATTGCCAATCCAACAGGATGATCCATAAATCTAATCTTAGGAGTTATATATTTCCTGCCATCCCTACTAAACCACTGACTTACGATTCTTAACCTTTTACCAGCTGTGAAGGAAAACAGGGATTTTTTAAACCTCTCTCCTTTTTTCCCATTCCGATATATGTGGATTATAGGTTTTCTTATTCCAAATAATTTAACTAACTTGTTACGTTTCCATTCGACTAGATCGCTATATTTTTCACAGTGAGATATAATCCACTCGACTGTTAATTTGTGTTTTGCGCACCTCCTTGTATGTGCATCCCCTAAGATCATTCCTATCAGAAACGATCTTTTGTAAGAAACCGTCTCATTACTCTTCATAGTAGAACATTTTGATTTTTGATTATGTTTGAACTTCATAAGTTTTTAATATGCCTTTTAGCCCTTTTAGAAGTTCTATATATCTTGCCTTTTTCAGCAATTATCTTTTCGATCTTCTTCCACTCTTTAGGTGTACGTATCAACTCTGATTTAGCCTTATTCGACTCCACCCTTAATACTAATCTATATCCAATCTTAAAAAGAATATGACCAACAGCATCGAGTGTAGAATAGTCACCTTCCTCTATCTTAGAAATGTACTGCTGAGTCACGTCTAATTCATCAGCAAGCTCTTTCTGGGTTAAACCATGTTTGATGCGGTAGTCTATTATTTTTTTAGCAATCTCTAATTTCTGCAAGATTAAATTATAACGCTCCCTAAATTCAGGGTCTCTCTTCAGTTTCTCATCAATGTATTCCTGGACTTCCCTCATTTATGTCGCCTCTCTTATTTTAAGTATACAACAATTTAGTTGTATTGTCAAGGGTTAAAATTAACGATTTCTACGCTATATTAGACACAGGAGGGTGCTATTTTCTTTCAACAAATTTTCATAAATAAAAAAGGCGTTCGCCTAGGCGAACGCCTTTCCCTATTGGTAGCGGGGCTTGGATTTGAACCAAGGACCTTCGGGTTATGCTTACTACTACAGCTTTCGCTGCTCCATCCGCCAAAGTTCGTTGGCGGATGGATTTGTAGTCTGGACTATACCTTTACCCTATCTTGTAGGGTACCTGCCGTATTCAGTCTCTACACCTTTCCGCTTTATGCGGACTTGGCTCGGTATTACCATATTAAAGGCTTCACCGAGTTTGACAGGTTATCTTTCCTTACATTGCTGCAAGGACGCCCTTTACTTGAGCCCGACGAGCTACCAGACTGCTCCACCCCGCGATATTATCGTGTATAGTCTATTATAAATGGCCAAATACTATGTGTCAATCAGTATTTGCCCTGCTGGGGATAGCGTTCCTCCATGCATCACTCAGCTTCTTTAAAGGAATGTCTATCGCGCCCTTGATAGCGAGCTTGTCTCCGCTGACCTTGCCAAGCTTATAGCATGGAACCGAATACTTCTTTGCTATTTCTTCCAGTTTTCCTGAATCAGCACTCTTTACAGAAACCACTATCCTTGAAGGCGCCTCGCCGAATAACACGTCATCCATCCTAATGCCGGCTTTAGTCGCGCTTAAATCTACGACAGCGCCTTTCATGGCAGCGCTATTTGTAATGCAAGACTCTGCCAGACATACGGCCAATCCTCCCTCTGAAGTATCATGCGCGCTCTGGATAATGCCTGAGCGTATTGCCTCAAGGCACGCGTCCTGGACTGCCTTTTCCTTCTTCATGTCAATCTGCGGATCTCCTTTTTTCTGCTTGTGCACATGATAGAGGTATTCGCTGCCGCCAAGACCTGGCCTGTTCTCACCCAGAAGCACTATTTCATCGCCGTCGTTTTTAAAATCCTGGGTCATAGCCTTTGTCACATCCTCGATCAACCCCACCATTCCCACCATTGGAGTCGGGTCAACTGCTCCCTTGGGATTTTCATTGTAGAAACTCACGTTGCCGCTTATAACAGGCGTGCCCAGGGCATTGCACGCATCAGAAAGCCCTTCTATGCACTTGTGGAACTGCCAGTAGTTTTCAGGCTTCATGGGATTTCCGAAATTCAACCCGTCAGTGATAGCGAGCGGCCTTCCGCCAGCGCACACCACGTTTCTCGCTGCCTCTGCCACAGCCATCTGTGCGCCGTTATAAGGATTTAAATAGCAGAACCTACCATTGCAGTCCACGCTTATTGCTAGCGCCTTTTTCGTTCCCTTGACTTTAACTATCGCAGCGTCTGAGCCAGCGCCTCTCACGACCTCGTCCTTTTTAACGAACGTGAATTTTTCATACGCTGATTCCTTGCTGGCAATGGTCGGTATGTCCAAAAGCTGCAAGAGTACTTTATTGTAATCGCTCGGCTCAGGCAAGCCCTTAAAAGAAGCTGATTTTGTCTCCTTTAAATATGCGGGCTCTTTGATTTCCCTGTCATATAGCGGAGCTTTTTTTGTCAATGCGTCTGCAGGCACCTCACACACTGTAACGCCGTTTTCCTTGACTCGCATAATGCCATCGTCTGTTACCTTGCCGATCTCAACAGCATTTATCTCCCACTTGCCTAATATGGCCAGCGCCTGTTTTTCAGATCCTTTTTTAAGGATAGCCAGCATCCTTTCCTGGGATTCTGAAAGAAGTATCTCGTAAGGCGTCATGTTCTTTTCTCTCTGCGGGATGAGCGCCACGTCAATTTCAATACCCATGCCGCTACGCGTAGCTGTCTCGCACGAAGAACATGTCAGTCCTGCCGCGCCCATATCCTGCATGCCCACCACGAGCTTTTTCTCGATCAATTCCAGGCATGTCTCGCGCAAACGTTTGCCCAGCTCCGGATCGCCAATTGCAACAGCATTAGGATCTGATCCAGAATCCTCTGTTATTTCCTTGGAGGCAAAACTCGCGCCGCCTACGCCGTCTCTACCAGTGTCACCGCCGATATAGTACACGGGGTTGCCCTTGCCTGACGCAACGCCTTTTACAATATCATCCTGCTTTACAATGCCGACGACAAACGCGTTCACGAGCGGATTGCCCTCATAACTCTCGTCAAAATACGCGTCTCCGCCCACTGCGCTGATCTCTGCGACATTCGCGTAATGGGCAAGGCCCCTAAATACCTCCTTGAATAAAAATTTCACCTTTTCATTTTCCAGTGTGCCGAATCTCAACCCGCCAAGAACAGCAACAGGCCTTGCGCCAGTAGTAAATATGTCTCGCACGCATCCACCAATACCTGTCGCAGATGCCTCAAACGGCTCCACTGCAGAAGGGTGATTGTGCGATTCTATTTTAAACGCAACCCCTAATCCGTCCCCGATATCGACAATGCCTGAGTTTTCCTCGCCTGCGCCTACCAGGACCTGCTTTCCCTTTGTCGGGAACATCTTAAACAGTTTTCTGGAATTTTTATAGCTGCAGTGCTCTGACCACATGGCTGAAAAAACTCCGAGTTCCGTTACATTAGGCGTCCTTCCGAGCAATTTTTTTATATTGCCAAATTCCTCTTCTGTAAGTCCCATCTCTTTTGCCAGACTGACGTCAACCTTAATTGTATTTTCTGTTGTCATATTACATCCCCTTTTTTTCTATCGCTATTGATCTTTACAAAAAAGACACCCGAAACAGGCACTTCATTGTGTCTTATCGCAACTCTTCTTTTCTATGAAAAACGTCTTTGTCTGGGAACTGGCTACGTCATTGTAGCCGTACATATATTACTACAATGAATATGCTGTGGCAAGTAAAAATATATAAGAAAAAATATATAAGATGTAATATTTGAAATGCTGCGTTACGCTTTTATCTGGGTCTTCTGGCAGGCTGGGGTCTGAAGCACATTAGGAAGATTTTGGCAGATGTGCGCAAGGGATTACGGCGAGCTTTGAACGTTTGGCCAGCTATAGCCCGACAGTAAAAGCGAGCCGTAAACCGTAGCGCACGGCAAAATCATTCCAGTGCCGAATGACCCCAGCCTGCCGGAAGATTTACATCCCCGAGACTCACTCACAAGAGTGTAACGTAACATTGAAAATATTACATGTTTAAGGTTCAATCCTGATGGGGATCTCGCCTTCGCGCGCCACGCCCATGGATTCGCGCGCGACCTTTTCGACGTAATCTATGTCTTCTTCGAGTTGCTTTGTTTCTTTGTAGAGCCTGATATTCTCCTTCTCTAATCGCTCTATTTCCTTCTCCAGATGAATGTTCCTGGCTCTAATCTCCATGAACTTTGCATAGCCAGGCAGAAAAACCACAATGAGCGCAACTATAATTCCTATATATAGGGGTCGTATCTTTATTTTGGCCATGGAAGATTAGCGTAAACTGCTTTTTTACCTAAATCTTCTTCTATCCTCAAGAGCTCGTTATACTTACAGATCCTATCAGTCCTGCAGACAGAGCCGGTCTTTATCTGTCCAGTACCCATTGCTACCACAAGATGCGAGATCGTAGTGTCTTCTGTCTCGCCTGAGCGGTGCGACACAACTGCTGTATAGCCATTTTTCTTTGCCAGGTCTATTGCTTCTATTGTCTCGGTGAGAGTACCTATCTGGTTTACCTTTATTAGAATAGAATTTCCAACTCTCTTTTCAATGCCCATTTTCAGACGTTTTGTGTTAGTGACAAACAAATCATCACCCACGATCTGGACCTTTTTACCTATTTTATCCGTCAATTTTTTCCAGCCATCCCAGTCATCTTCTGCCAGGCCGTCTTCAATAGAACAGATCGGATATTTTGACACCCAGTTTGCGTAAAAATTTACCATGTCATCTGCATTTTTCTCTGGTTTTGCCTCTGCGGCCAGCATATACTTCCCATTCTCGTAAAAAGAACTGGATGCTGGATCAAGCGCGATAAAAATATCCTTGCCCGCCTTATATCCTGCCTTTTTAATCGCCTCTAAAATCATCTCTATCGCCTCTTCGTTTGATTTTAAATCAGGCGCGAATCCGCCCTCATCTCCTACAGCGGTTGAAAGCTTGCGGCCTTTTAAGATTTTTTTCAGATTCTGGAAGATCTCTGAGCCCATCCTTAATCCTTCTGAAAAAGTCTTTGCGCCTTTTGGCATTATCATGAATTCCTGAAGATCCACGTTATTGTCTGCATGCGCGCCGCCATTCATGATATTCATCATGGGGACAGGAAGGGTATCTGCCTTTTCTCCGCCAAGATATTTATAAAGCGGGATCTTTTTAAAATTCGCCACTGCCTTGGCCGCTGCCATTGAAATACCTAAGATCGCGTTTGCGCCCAGCCGCGATTTATTCTCAGTTCCGTCAAGCGCTATCATCTTTTTATCAAGCGTTTCTTGAGCCGCAGCATCTTTTCCCTTTAGCGCCTTATTAAGCTCGCCTTTCACATTCGCGACTGCCTTTAAGACGCCCTTGCCCATATAGCGCGACTTATCGCCATCTCTCAGCTCCATTGCTTCGTGCTCGCCAGTTGACGCGCCGCTCGGGACACTAGCCCTGCCCATCACGCCTGAAGCCAGGATAACATCCACCTCCACAGTAGGGTTACCCCGTGAATCCAGGATCTCCCGACCCCTGATCGCTTTAATCGCTGTATCATTTGACATAAATCCTCTCCCTTCTATATTTGAGGTAAATCATATTAGCATACTCAGCCGTTATTGTCAATCAGCTCTGGTTGCCATCAGCTCTGGTTGACACTCCTATATTAATATGATATACTCTATTTCACATATAAGGAGAAATAGCATATGGATATTTTAACACTGCGCAGGTTTAAGATGTATCTAATGATGAATAAGATCAAGATCATCATAACTTTTGCTGTCACCACGCTTTTAATATTGTCTGTATGGGGTTTATCGTCCCTGGAATCCTTTTACCGCCATCTTACCATTGCGCAGATGCCTATAACGCTTCTCTTATCAGGCGTCCACGCCGGCATATTCGTATTTATGTACATGGTGTTCCTGCGGGGCGGATTCACAAGGATCAAACAGACTACAATAAAAGGTCAAAAGGTAAATATCCACTGGAACGATGTAATCGGTATAGACGAGGCAAAGGAAGAGGCATGGGAAGTAGTGCAGCTAATAAAAGACCGCACTCGGCTATTAAAGATAGGTGGCAGGATCCTCAGGGGCCTCTTAATGGTAGGTCCTCCTGGGTGCGGAAAAACGTACTTAGCAAAGGCTATCGCGACTGAGGCAGGAATCCCGTTCATATCCATGTCAGGAAGTGAATTTACAGAGATATTCGTGGGCGTAGGCGCCTCCCGCGTGAGAAAACTGTTTAAAAGAGCAAGGGACCTAGCGTATGGATACGGCGCTTCTATCGTGTTCATAGACGAGCTCGACGCCATAGGCAGGGCACGCTCCTTCAGTTTTATGGGCGGCGGCCAGGAGACAAACTCGACGCAAAACCAGCTGCTGGTAGAGATGGACGGACTTAAAGATAAGGACTTTGATGTCATTGTAATAGGAGCGACAAACGCGGCAGAAGGAATCCTGGACCAGGCGCTTTTAAGGCCTGGAAGATTTGACAGGAAGATCTACATAGACAGGCCCAGTCTTGAAGGAAGAGAAAAAGTCTTTGAATATTACATTAAAAAAGTAAAATATGATAAAAATATAGATCTGGGCCGCCTGGCAAGAAAGGCAGTATATAAGTCACCTGCTGAAATAGATAATATAATAAAAGAAGCTGCCCTTATTGCAACAAGAAATAAAAGAGATACTGTAAGTTACGTTGATCTATCCGAAGCCATGGAACGCATTGACATGGGCATGAAGCACAAGAAACAGATGACAAAGGAAGAACGCAAGATGGTAGCCTTCCATGAAGCAGGCCATCTGGTTACAACGTATATCTTGCATCCAACAGACGATGTTTTTAAGGCCTCTATTATATCGCGCAAGGAAAGCCTGGGGGCAGTATACCGCCAGCCCAGAGAAGAACTGTATACGCGCAATAAAGAGGCATTGCTCGCAGATATAAAGGTAAGCCTTGGCGGCTATGTTGCGGAAAAAATACATACCGGAACTACCTCGAGCGGAGTAGCGGATGATTTTAAAAAAGCGATGCAAACAGCCAGCGCAATGGTATGGAAACTAGGCATGAGTGATGCCGGTTATATAGGCGATTACACTACACTCGCTGGATCTGCGCAACAGCCTACGTCTTTTCTCTCTCAAGCTCTTACAGAAAAACTAAATTCTGAAACAGATAAGATCTTAAAAAAATGCCTTAAGGAAGTAGAGGATCTCCTCAAAAAAGAATGGCAGATAGTAGAAAGATTTGTCAAGGAACTGCTTGAAAAAGAAGAATTGGAATATGACGAAATAGAAGAGATCTTCAAGGAATACGGTAAAACTCATTATTCCAAGCCTGCATGAATGCCTGCCTATTTAAACTTTTAGTCATCCTCCTTTTACTTGTCCCAATATCCTCCTGCACACAACAGGCAACCTATTCAAAAGAAAAAGTAGAAGAGTCTATCCTCCAACTTTGTAAAGATGAATACGACCTTACAGAAGTAGAGGCAAGGATCATCGGCTCCACGCTAGGCGTTTATATACCTATAGAAGGACTTGTGGACCCTGACCTGAAACTGAACGAAGAAGCCGGTGAAAAGATAGAGGACGTGGCGCTCTCCATCCACAGGGTCACGATGAGCACAGATAAGCCATTAAAGTTTTACACGCTTACGGCAAGGGATACTAATGCTATAGGCGCGGAATTTATCTTAACCGGGCATGTATATGACGTGGTGCGCGTGCGGCTTCTGGATATTTCCAGGGGCGAATATCATAAAAGGATCCTCAGGGATTTTAAATTTAATCCTATCGTATCAGGGAAAGATAAGGTGCTCGAGCTATTTCAGCTTTTAAATGAAAACTCTCCGCTAATAGAGGGCATAAAACCTATCTTCTACCCTGTATTTAGCATTGGGGCGCCAGGTAGTCAAAAAATAGAGATCCTCGAGATGCACGCAAAAGAGATCTCTCTCCAGGAGGCGCTTTTTTATGTAAAGACAAGGGAATACTATAATCTCCTTCCTAACTTCGAAGTATACAGATCGATATTCCCGTCGGGCTTTATGAATGAATACATTTTGCTTGTGAATGTCTCGATGTTCCCGAACCCTATAAAAGAAATCGTTACAAAATATTTTTATTCAGGCATTGAGATGAGGCAGCGCGATTTAGCAGAGACTTTTGAAGGCTACCGGGATATCGGTTATATAGGGCTGGACGGGCTCCCCAGAAAAGAACTGGAGGAAGACTGGTTCCTGAGCCAGCAGGTCGCTAGGCGCATCAAGATGCTGTTTGAAGAGGACAAGCGTCTCAATAAAAGATTCATAGTAAAGTCTTCTGACGGATTAGTCGAGAATAAAATATTTCGTTTTACATTCTCCATTGACTCTGAGAAGCCTTTGGAAGATGACAGTGAGGTGATCTTATCAAATATCTTAAAACTCGCCTCAAAGATCTTTCACAGGTATTCATTTGAGGGCTTTGAGGGGATCGAGCTTACAAATACCTCTAGCCTGGATGGAAAAAAAATCTATTTATCTAAAGAGAAGCTGGAACAATTCAGGCGGGGCCGGTTAAAAATCAAAGATCTTATATAATCCTTACCCTTCTTCCTTCTATCTTCAACCTTCCTTCTATAAATAACTGTATTGCGCGTGGGTAGATCTTGTGCTCTTCTTTGTGAATGGCCTGGGCAAGGGTTTCTTCTGTATCATCTTCGGTTACTTTAACAGCTGACTGCAATATTATAGGTCCTGCATCCATATCAGCCGTCACAAAGTGTACTGTAAGGCCTGTAATCTTGACTCCATATTCAAATGCGTCCTTAATTCCATGTGCGCCTTTAAATGAAGGCAGGAGCGCCGGGTGTATATTGAGGATCTTATTCTCGTAGCTTTTAATAAAATCCGCTGACAAAATCCTCATGTAGCCTGCGAGCGCTATCAGGCCTATATTTTCCTTCTTGAGGTTCCTCATGATCTCTTTCTCAAAATCACTCTTTGACTTAAAGCCCTTTCTCTCCACCACGAGCCTTTTGATCCCGGCTTTTTTAGCGCGCTCCAGCGCAAGGCATGTCGGTACATCTGATACGACAAGCGCGATCTCTCCCTTTATCTCGTTGCGCCCTTTCGCGTCTATTATCGCCTGTAGATTCGTGCCGCTCCCTGAAGCAAAAATCGCTATATTCATCCTTCGACTCCTTTCAGTCGCTCAGGATGACCCTGAGCCTGTCGAATGGGTCATTGCGCGAGCATCTCCTTTATCTTTTTTATAAAATTACCCTTTGAGGCCACTCCCACGACACGCGTAAATTCTTTACCGTCTTTAAAGAAAACAACCGTGGGTATATTCATCACACCGAACTTTGTGGCGATCTCCATTGCATCATCTATATTAAGCTTTGCGACCTTGCATTTCCCGTCATATTCCGTGCTTATCTCTTTGATAATAGGCGCTATCATCTTGCACGGCATGCACCATGTTGCCCAGAAATCCACGATTACAGGCTTGGCTGACTTTAACACCTCTCTCGCAAAATTTTCTTTTGTCAATTCAAGCATCTTAGCTCCCTTTTCCTCATGTTGCTTCTATTATGCATTTAGTAGGGCACTTTTCTACGCACAGTTTCAATGGTGTCGCATCACTCAGTTTAGAATAATCTAATTTTGATAGATTATTTTCTACAATAAACGCGCCTTTTGAAAGCTTCTCACAGATTTTACATCCTATGCAGCCGACTTTGCAAGCATTTTTTACAATATTTGCCTTATCCCTTGAAAGACATTTGATATAATATTTCTCCGAGGCGTCTTCTATTGAAATAATATTTTTTGGACATGCGCTTACGCATTTTCCGCATGCAGCGCATTTCTCAATGTCAGTTACGGGAATACCGTCCTCATTCATATGTATTGCATCAAAGGGACATATCACAACACAATCCCCAAAGCCAAGACAGCCAAAGCTGCACGCCTTTTGCCCTCCAGCGATTAAATTCGCGGCAGCGCATGTCTTGACTCCCTGATACAGAAATTTATCCTTTGCGTTATTTCCCCCGCCGCATCCTACGCGCGCTACTTTTCTAGCTACGCTGCATTTATCAACTCCTAAAATCTCTGCTATCTTTCCAACTACTTCGTCCCCTCCTGCCGGACAGCTTGTAAGACTCGCGTCCCCTCTTGCGATCGCCTCTGCGAGTCCTGCGCACCCTGCTTTGCCGCACGCCCCGCAATTAGCGCCAGGCAATGCAGAGAGTATTTTCTCGACCTTTGGGTCTGTATCGACCTTGAAGATCTTTGAAGCAAAGGCCAGGCCCAGACCAAATAAGATCCCCATTGCTGACATTATTAATACCGGTATTATCATAATTAAAACCTGAATCCCGCGAAGCCCATGAAGGCCATGGACATCAGGGACGCGACGATAAACGCTATTGCCATGCCTTTCATTGGCCGCGGCACATCGCAGAGCTCGAGCCGCTCCCGTATACCTGACATAAAAAGTAAGACTATTGTAAATCCCACCCCTGCGCAAAAGCCTTGAGTCACGCAAAAAAGAAGCGCCTTGGAAAAATTCCCAGCTGTCTTAAGAAACATCTCGCTATTTAAGACAGCCACGCCGAACACAGCGCAATTCGTGGTGATCAAGGCAAGGTATATTCCAAACACCCTGTATAGCGCAGGGCTGAATTTTTGTATAAACATCTCTATGAGCTGCACGAAACTCGCGATCACGAGTATAAACGATAATGTCCTGAGATATTCTATGTGAAACGGCTTTAATAAAAAGCTATACACAGCCCACGTGATAATAGACGACGCTGTCATGACAAATGTAACAGCGAGCCCCATGCAAAAGGCGGACCTTGTCTCTTTTGACACGCCTATAAACGGACAGAGTCCTAAAAATTTTGAAAGTACAAAATTATTAATGAATATAACGCTTATGGCTATCATTAATAATTGATTAAATTCCATGCAATACGCCCCTCATCCTTACCCTCTCCCCTTTGGGGAGAGGGAAGTTAAATAATTCACGATTCCTATAAGAATGCCTATTACGAGTAGCGCGCCTGGCGCGAGGATGAATAAAAGCGCTGGTTCAAATCCCTTTGTGATTACAAGGCCCATTAGCGTGCCATTTCCCAGGCCCTCTCTTATGGCTGATATCAAAACAAGCGCCAAAGTAAATCCAGCGCCCATGCCAAGCCCGTCAAATATAGAACGCGCCACGCCGTGCTTTGAAGCAAACGCCTCTGCTCGGCCCAGCACCACGCAGTTTACGACAATAAGCGGCACGAATATGCCGAGCGATTTTGACAGCTCAGGGAAATACGCCTTCATTGTAAGCTCGACTATGGTCACGAATGTCGCGATAATAACAATAAAACAGGGGATCCTGATTTTACCAGGTATAAGGTTTTTTATGCTTGAGACTATTATATTCGAACCTAACAAGACAAACGTTGCTGCGCAGCCCATGCCAAATCCATTCACAATGCTTGTTGAGACAGCCAGGGTCGGGCATAATCCCAGCGCAAGTCTGAATGTCGGATTTTCATGAAAAAGACCTTTTAAGAATTCGTGGAATAATCTTTTCATAACTTTGTCCAAGGCTAAGCCTTGAACATGCTTTTTTGTTCAAGGCTTAGCCTTGAACAAAGCCGTATTTCCTTGTCTTCGTATATCTATCTATCATCGGCACCACTGCGTTCATAAAAAGTATCGCGTATGATACGCCCTCTGGGTAGCCGCCTCTAAGCCTGATTAAAATCGTCAAAAGCCCGCAGCCTATACCAAATATAACCTTGCCTTTTTTAGTAAGGGGCCGCGTGACATAATCAGTTGCCATAAAAAACGCGCCTAAGACAAGTCCGCCTGTCAAAAGGTGAAATATAAAATCTCCTTTAAAAAAACCTTCTCCTCCGAAAATCCATCCAAAAAGCATCACAGCGCCTATAAAACTCGCTGGTATATGAAACGAGATTATCTTTGTAAAAAGTAAAACCGCAGCGCCTAAAAGAAGCGCTAATATGCAGACCTCCCCCATACAGCCGCCGTGATTTCCCAGAAAAAGATCCATGTAGCTAAAACTAGCGGCGCCCTCCCTGGCCAATGGCGTGGCGGTTGAAACAGCGTCCACTGCCCACCTCGGATTTTTCCACGTGGTCATATACACTGGCCACGAGATCTGTAAAAATACTCTGCCGACAAGCGCTGGATTGAATATATTGTGGCCAAGACCGCCAAAGATCTGCTTTCCTATAATAATGCTTACTACCCCGCCTATTACAGGGATCCAGAAAGGGATCTCTGGAGGAAGATTGTATGCTAAAAGTAGCCCTGTCAGTATCGCGCTTCCGTCCAGCGCGACCATAGGATCTTTATTCCTTAATTTTAAAAACACGGCCTCGCTCGCGATACAGGCGAGTATTGAAAGCGCGATCACCTTTAAACTGGACAACCCGAATATATACACGCCTGCAATGCCTGCTGGCAAAAGCGAAAGCGCCACCAGATACATTATCTTCCGGCTGCTAAGGCCTGACTTAATATGCGGTGCTGGCGAAACTGTAAAAATACTATCTGGCATTCAGGATCTCCAATCCTTGTTCTCGTATTGAATCTACAACTGCTTTACTGGATATAGTAGCGCCTGTAATAGCGTCTACACTACCCATGTCTAGGCTTCTGACATCAATACCCTTAAACTGCTCTGTAAAATACGGGGATATTTTTTTCTCAAGCTCTTTCTTTTTAGAGAAAATATTCTTCAGGGCCTTTACTATTGTCTTATCAGTCACTACTTCTACTATCTTTGCGCCCAGGCCCGGCGTCTCGTTATGGCTGAGTACCTGTACTCCGGTGATCGTACCGTCAGCCTTTATGCCGACCATTGTCTCGATCACGCTTGAATACCCGTATCTCTTCGCAATAAAAACATAGCCTTTTGGCGTGTAGCCAGAGCCCCTAAAAACCTTCCAGTATCCATCTTCAGTTAGCTCAAGCCGGTCGCCTATATCTTCAGGCATAACCTCTCTCAGCGCTTTCTCCTGAAGCAGTCGTTTCTGGTCCTCTATCCTCGGCCTTGTCACAGTGTACACGCCTGCCAGAATAGACGCTGCCACAAGATTTACCAGAAAAAGCACCAGCGTGAACTTCAAAACATTATTCATTGTTTTTGTTCTCGACTCGCTTCGCTCGCTCGAACAATATTCTTCGAGCTTGTCGAGAAGAATATTTTATTTCTTCTCTATTTCAGTTTTGCCAGTTTTATCAGCTGTACCAGCTGTATGTTTGACGGGCACACGTAACCGCACGAACCGCATTCAATGCAATCCAGAGGTTCGTAAGATTTCGCTATGTCAAACCTGTTATTTTTTACGCCTATCCCTATCATGCACGGCATAAGTCCTGCCGGGCACGCCTCAATACAGCGCGAACACCTTATGCACTCGTTCTCCTCTTCGACCTTAAGAGTCTTATCCAATACCAGAATGCCTGATGTACCTTTTATTACAGGCGCGTCTAAACTGTATTGCGCCACGCCTGTCATTGGGCCGCCCATGACCACTTTATAGGCATTTCCATTTTCAATAAAACCGCAAGATTCCAATAAATCTTTTGCAGGTGTGCCGATTCTCGCCATGACATTCTTTGGCTTTGTCAAAAAACTCCCTGCGACTGTAACGACCCTTTCATACAATGGCTTTCCAAAATACACTGCCTCGTAAATACTAAACACTGTCTGCACATTACAGACCACGCATCCTATATCAAGCGGAAGCCCTTCTGACGGCACTTCGCGACCCAAAAGCGTTTTTATAAGTTGCTTCTCTCCTCCCTGCGGATATCTTGTTTTGAGCTTCACCACCTTCACCCTGCCTGTCCCGAGCGAAGTCGAGGGACACCCTTCACCCTTCACCCTAAAAAGCGCGCTTCCCAACGCCTCAATCGCATCCAACTTATTCTCTTCTATGCCTATTATTACCTCTTTCACGCCTAATACCTTTGCAACCAAATCAATGCCTGCGATCAGCTCCTTTGGCTTCTCAAGCATAACCCGATGATCGCAGCTTAAAAACGGCTCGCACTCAGCGCCATTTATTATGAGCGTATCTATTTTCTTGGCGGCGGGCGGGCTTAATTTTACATGCGTTGGAAACGCAGCGCCGCCCAGGCCCACAATACCTGCCTCTTTAACAATATCGACAATCTCCTCATTTGACAATGTGTTGATATCCCTTTTTGGCTCCTGAAATACTTTATTATCATGGCCGTCTGACTCTATGATGATCGCCTCAAAGCTGCCAAGGACAGGATGAATGCTCTTCTCAATCGCCACTATCTTACCAGACACGCTGGCATGCAGATTAGCTGAAATAAAGCCTTTTGCGCTCGCAATAAGCTGGCCTGTTTTGACTGTATCTCCTGATTTTACAAGGGTTTGAGAAGGCACGCCCGTGTGTTGGGAAAGAGGCAAGATCACCTTTTTAGGCAGGCCTAATCGCTCTATCCTCTTGTGGCGCGTTTGGTCTTTAAATTCTGGGGGGTGTATAAAATTCATTGTAGACATAAGGCTATACTATTATACAAAAAAGCGGGTTTCTTGACAACCTTTTTATAATAAAGTATACTTGAAGTAAAGAGGTGTTTCCTATGGCTGTTGGCAATTTTGGACATTGCTGCACAGACTGTCAGATCTACTGGACCTGTGAGACTAAATGGTACAGGGGCGAGCGCCATGAAGAAAACATCTGCTGCCCTATCTGTAACTACCACGATGAGTGCCAGCTAATCCACAGAGAGCGAACCAAATCCCCAAAAAAGAAAAAATAACCCCTTAAGTTGACAAATCCGACACGTTCATTTTGTCAACTTAAGCTTCATAAGGCCTATCGCAGACAACATCAATCCTATTGTTATAAGGATAGCGCCTTTCCCTACCCACTCTGCAATAATCGAGGTCAACACCATAAATACAAGAAACGCGATATGCATTATTACATCAAGAGAGCTGAATATCCTTCCCCGCATCTCGGCCTTCATCACTTCATGAAGCAATGTGTTTGACGAAACCACGATGGGCGCGGCAAACATGCCCAAGACCATTGAAACAATAGCTGCCACATAAAAATACGGCCACCATAGAAGCCCCATAGAAAACACTACTATGATCAAACCTGAAATAAACAGGCCAGAATTTATGACCTTTCTCTTGCACATCTTGCCTCCGAATCTCCCGTACACCACAGAGCCAAGAAAAAGCCCAGCGCCTAAAAACATTGCCAGGAACCCTAAGTGAGAAGTTGACGAGCCCAGGACCTCCTGCACAAACACGATTATAATAACATAAACTGAACCCACGCCAGCCATAAGAAGAAACATGGTATTTGCCACCATCCTTATGTCCTTATGGTCCTTAAGATACAATAAGCCTTCCTTAATATCTCCCAACACTGTCTTTCTTATAATCTTTCTTAATTTTTCTTTAGGCGCCTTTGTCTTCATCGCCTCTTTAAATCCTAATACGACAAACGACATCATCACCGCGGAAATAAAATACGTGGCTGAATCCACGCAAAACCCGCCCTTTGCGCCAACCTGCGCCACTATTATGCCGCCAAAACCAAACCCTATTATGGTAGCGATCATCATGGTGGTGGATGTTAGAGAATTTGCCAGGAGCAATCTATCTTTATGCACGATATCCGGGATTATGGCAAGCTTTGAGGGCAGGAAAAATCTCGTTGCCGAAAAAACAATAAACACAATGACATATATAGGAACCATATTGCTGGAATAAATAATGGCCAATGGTATCAAAAGCACCAGCACACCCCTCAATAAATCACAGAATATCATGGTGCGCTTCCTGTCCCACCTATCTACATATATACCAGCTATGGGTCCTATAAGGAAAACAGGGATGATCGTAAAGGAAAGGAGTTTCGCGAGCTCGAATGTGGAGCCGGGCGCACGCGCGTATATCAGGCCTATCAAGGCCATCTGATCCAATCTATCGCCGAAATTAGATATGATCTGCGAAAACCACAGAAGTGAAAAATTTTTATCTTTAAGTAATCCTCGGACACTGGTCATTATGCAACGGAGCCGATGAGAGGATTCGAACCTCCGACCTGAGCTTTACGAAAGCCCTGCTCTGCCAACTGAGCTACATCGGCATAATCAATAAATTTTACTTAATTGCTTGAAAATACTAAAATTACGTCTTTATGTACTTTTGTTTAGTTTTATCTATTTGTATCAATCTTGCCCTGAAATAGTCCCAATTTAGTCCCACACTTATGATATATCATATCAAACTCAGTTATTATTGCAATTTGATTTTTTTGCCAAGCCCTCTTTGATCTTCTCTCCCATTTTTACCAATTCTTCGAGAAATATCTTCCCCATAGGTTGTATATAAAAATCCTTTACTTTCCTTATAGTAAATTTCCCTTTGTCTTTATGACAAAATCTAATTATGTCAAACCAACTTAATGGCTCCAATATACATCGTTCAATCCCCCATTCCATAAGATCACGAGCAAGACTTTGCGAAGGCGCATTCCATTTAAGGTTTAAATTTTCTATGAGGTCCTTGGTGAATTTTTTAAAATTCACCTTATGCCTAATGTTACTTATCTCTTTTGGATAAGAGACCGCTTCCAAATTCTTCTCCTGAATCGTCTTTCCAAAATCTCCTTCAGGCATCCAATTATCCCAGTCCAAGTGAAAATACCACGCCAAGACAAGCCATCTCTTTTTATTAAATCCATTCATATTTAAAAATCTATTATAGAATGGCCCGACCGCCAAAACATCTCTATCGTCAGCAACGATACAATCACTTGCTCCAGCTAATAAATCTATAAAATATATTCTAGGGGCGCGAAACTCCTCACGAGTTTTGTATACTTTGCCCCCTACAGCATCATTGAGTTGTGGGGGGTTTTTCAATAAATCATTAATGGCGTAGAGATGTTTCATAGGTATCCATCTATTTTGGGGCGTTAATTTAATCTTATGCTTAACAACATAAGATAGAAACTGCTTAAAATCGCGCATAAATTCCTCTTCTTCAAAACGCTTACTTACATCCCCTAAAAAAGCATCGGTATCTAAAAAGAAAAATTTGCTTCCCATAATTTATAACTCCCGTTTTTCCTTATATTCAACGAATTCCTTAAGAGGGTCGTACATAGCCTTCGTCAATATCATCTCAGCAATTTACATACACAATCGGCGACTGATGTCCTTTTTTAAAAACGTAGGACTTCCCGACAAAGCGCTCACGGATAATATCTTCCGCCAAACCTCCCTCAAACTCCCAGCGATCCGAACATTTAAGATCTTTTGCATCTAGGCGATGTTTATATTCCAATGTGCCTGCTGGGAGCCAACGATTGATCCGATATGCTCATCCTTAATCGGTCCAGCCTTAAGCTCGACGATCAACTGCCTTCCAAAAGTATCCTTGAATAAAAGATCTATCCGCCTACCATATACCGTAACCTGTCTCCCCTCCAGCACAAGCCCTTCTTCAATCAAATGCGGATACTTGACCAGGATATCTTCGAATGTCTTTTCGTCTAAACCCACTTGACCCTCTCTTTATTTGATCTTAATACTATTAATAACTTCTCATCTACTGAATCATGATTATATTTCTTGGCCATATAGACTTGCTTATTATTATATAGCTAACAAAGTTTTAACTTTGGCTAAAAATTTCTCTGCCTTAACGATCAGCTGTTCCGCGCCTTCTTGGGAAAAATCCGATTTATAATCTGCGTTCTCGCGCAAATCTTTAGCCATATCATAATCATCGATAAAACTTGATTCGAGTAAATTAGTATCGACAAAAAGATTCTTTATGGCTGCGCGCAGGCAAAAATGGCTCTTCTCGCGATATCCTTTTGAGTAAAGCAAGGCTCTCGCTGCATGAAACATGGAATAATAAGCGGTTATTATGGCCAATTTAGGCTTCTCTAACTTCAAAACATCCTGGGAATCTTTTAAGTCTGACTCAGCGGCAACAATTTCTTTTTTGATTAAACTTTTTTCCGCATCAAATTTGACAAGCTTTTTCTTTTCTAAACATCTTTCAAAATTATAATCCATCAATCAACCCTCCATAATATAATGCCTTTTTGAATACGTTCATATAAGGGTTTGTCCTTATCCGGCAATGCCAGAAAATCCTTTGAATTAAAGATCAACGACTGAATTTCCCTTGTAGTTTTTTGTTGTTTAATAAGCTTGCGCACTTCTTGTTCTTCCTGGGAGACAATAGCTATATCAATGTCGCTATTTTCAGTATCAATGCCTTCTGCGCAGCTGCCAAAAAGAATAACGCGCTTCGATAAGGATTTTAATTTGTTAATTAGACCGTTAAGCTCGCTTATTGTTTGGGTAATCTTAAACTGCCTTACTAACGGATTATCTAAATTAAGGCTGTAAAAATTCATATTGCCTCTCTTCTCCAGAGAGACCATCTCTTTCTTGGAAAGCTCTTTCAAAGATTGATTTGCAGAGCCGACGCTTATTTGTATGCTCTTGGCTATTTCACTTTCATACAAAGTGGCGCCGGAATGAGTGGCAAAAAACTTGAGTATTATCTGTTCCGATCTTGTTAGTTCCATAGCTAACTCCTTATATTAGAACGAGAAATAATGTTTCAATTATTTGAAAACACTTTCATTATATCAAAAAGTGTTTCAAAGTCAACTAGAAATTTAGCATATTGCCTCTTTAAGATAGTCTGGTGAAAGGTGGACATAAATCATTGTGGTCTTAATATCATTATGTACATATATCACGAAGGCGGGAATTGGGGAAATTAAAAATTTTAAAGATAAGGATTTATTTTATGAAAGCGTAGTATATAAATACGAGCGCGATGATGAAGAGCGAGACCATCTTGACTAAAAACGGGGCAAGGGGATCGCTAAATAGTATTGAGAAATATGCCTCTGTTTTAGTCATGCCCAATAAGATCAGGCCTGATATTACAGTGAAAGAAAAAGGTTTTTTTCTCTCGCCCCAGAATCTTGACAATATGAAAAATGCTACGAATAAACCAACCCAGAATAGTGGATTACGATAGGAAAACTCGAAATCCTTGAGCTCTTCGATGTAAGGAAGTATGTATTCCTTTAACCTCTCGAGATCTATATCAAATTTCATTTTTCGGTCTTATTTTTTCTTTTTTAACGAGTAAAGTACCAGCGCCAATACTAAGACAGCGACCACGAGAAGGATCAATGTAGCGCTCTGCATAAATCCGCCGGAGACCTTGCCCGCTCCTTCTTGCAGCAGGATAGCGCCGTCTTTATCAGAAGCAGGCACACCCTGTTTCACGCGCACATTTCCGCTATCGTCCACCCACATGTGATATTCGCTGCCCTTGGCATCAGTCAGGACCAGGTCCTTCTTTAGCGTCAGGGAACCTGACATCACACTATCTATGTCGTTTCGCATAAGCTGGGCTGAGTTGAGCATGTCAATGGTCTGAGCATTGAATGCATAGGCAGAGCTTGTGAGTTTTACGCGGGGCGTCATCTCTCCATCGCTTGCAACCTCTATCCCCATCCACAGATCTTTGTCAAAATCTATATTAAGGGGCTTTATTGAACCAAGGGATGCGTTAAATATGCCGTTTTCCATTACAAGGATATGGCCTTCTTCCCAGAGCACTGAGCCTCCTGAAGCCACATCATAAAACCTGAACGTGACCAGGTAATTGCCTGATAGAGGATTGTTGTCCTTATCAGTGAATCTACCCTGGTAATTTATTACCTGCGGCACAGCTGCATAGACGAGGCTAGCAAAACACATAATTCCGACAACGATTAACATTGCCAAACGGAATTTCCTCATAATAACTACCCTCCCTTTATTTGAATGGTTCACCATCCGAAGCATGCTACGAAGATTCGCCCTATTTGAGCGTAGGATGGTGCCGAGGCCCAGAATCATCCTCGGCGTCTCTATAACATCTAATTATATAATATGTTGGTAACATTGCAAGTGTTTTCTGTGACATTAGCGTGACGTTACTACTGCAGAAAAGCAAGTTATTTGTGATTAAATATTGTCTTTAATTGAAAATAATAACTGGGAGGGCAGGCTCTCTATTGGCTTGGAATAGAGCACCCTCTTTTACTTGCATATATAAGATGAAAAATGGGGTCATAAAAAAGGAGATGCTTTTTTAAAACTGCCTATTGAGGCTTCGCTTGGTATTCGTGGTTTATAAGTAGTTATATCGTCGTAGAAAAAAATTTCTGTTTTATGCTGTGCGTATGCCTTTACAATACCCGCTATCCATTGGACAAATATCACGTAAGAAAAGAGCTCCAATTCCTCATCTAGCGAATGAGCTCCTTTCGTGTCTGCGCCAATAACTACACCTTCTCTCTTTCCTCCCTTCGATAGCAATACCCCTAACTCACAGGTCCCCTGACCGCTCTCTGCCGCAGAAAGAGTACGGAATGTATTTGCTGTAATATCCTCGATAGTACGCCTTACTATTCTAACAACCTCGGAATTTAGACTGCTATCAAATACAGGAATAACGCTGAGGATTTCTCCGTTAAGCCCTTGTTTATAATAATTAGCATAACTTTTCAATTCTCCATCATCAGTGCCTCTCAACAGCGCCTTGGATACAGCTGTAACAGGATTTCCGTTTAAAATCCCTAGATTAATCGAAGTTATTGGAATTGATGTTGATGTACGAGTAAGGACACCCCAATTATCTAACGGTATCATGAATAATCGTTTAATAAGCCTTTCGATCGCATTGCCATCTCTCTGAGTATTATTATAGGCTGCCTTAATCTCGGGATATTGTTCTATCGATGTTTCCTCTGCAACTATCTTCACATGAGGATCTGTTAGACTGAAGATTTCAAATATTTCATCGTTAAATGAACTTACGATCTGGTCTATGGCAGACTCTCTTGCGTCTCCTGGGATAAAAACGACTGCCGCCTGACCTGGGATTGTATTACTTGTGATGCCTCCGGAAAAACTAACTATTTCTACATTAGGGAACCGCTGTTTAATTTTATGAATAACTTCTAAGAGCTTCGTAATAGCATTCAACCTACCTGCATCAGCTTTCTGACCCGAATGTCCGCCAATGCCATGTTCCACTTTAACAACAACAAGTTTAGTATTTTTATACAGGTATTTAGTATTGACAATTTGTTCTTCTGTTTTCATGGTATTTATTTGGCTTACAAGTTCTATGGCACCGGCCGATCCGATGCTGATTTCCCCTGATCCAGGCGTATCAAGTAATACATCTCCATCTAAGTTTACTATACCTCTGGATTGAAACTGATTCATATTAACACCAAAAGCTCCAGTAAAATCTTCTTCTTCATCCACCGTAAAAAGCAACTCTACCCCTGCATGTAAAATATAGTTCCTAATAAGATAGCGTGCAAGCCATAACATCGCAGCAACTCCCACGCCATCATCGGCTCCTAAATTCATGCCATTTGCCCCTTTGAGATAAATCTTTTCTTTATGTTTGACAAACTGCAATTCATTGGATTCAGGCAAGCCTTGGCCAGACTTAACACAGACCATGTCTAAATGCGCCTGAAACATCACATAGTGATCATCTTGTCCTTCTGAAGGATAAATTCTAGCTATAACATTCCCGGCCTTATCCAATGTAACAATCCCTGGAATATGTGGAATTCTTCTTTCAGGCAACAGACCGCCGGAAATATACTTGAGCCCAAGACGCTTAAGCGTATCGATCACATGAGCCACTATTTTTCCTTCTTCCTTTGATGGACGCGGAATAGTCAACACATCAAAAAGATGTCCCCATGCAGCGATCAGTTCTTCTCTACCTAGAGTTCCGTCACACGCAATTGATAAATTGGCTAAAACTGTTAAGCAATCATCTATATCGTTTACGCTCTTTAAACGTTTTCCGACTAGCTGTTCTGAATAACCGCATACTGCTAGTGATTTTATATGGCTGTATTTGGTATTGATAGGCACACGTAACTTTTCAGAATAACAAACATCAACCCGCAGACCCTCCACTATTAGCGTAAATATTAATGCAGTATTAATTATTTTATTAATCTTTCTCATATATTTATTCTCTTTTAAAAGCTCTTTATATTACAAGACAAAAAAAGACCATCTTTCCCAGGGCCTTATCTTATCTCAGATTGTAGGTATATAATACCAGATTGGATGCGTTACGTCAATGTATTTCCCATCGCAGTAGCGGGTTTTTGGAGGATAAAAAACACCTGAGCAAAAATTTTGAATAAAAATTTTTGATGGCTCATGGTGCCGAGGCCCAGAATCGAACTGGGGACGCACGGATTTTCAGTCCGTCGCTCTACCTGCTGAGCTACCTCGGCGACTATTAAACTTGAAGCTATTTTACCAAAACATCCTGTTATGTCAATATAAATCAAGCCCCTTTGGTGCCCAAACAGTGTCCATAATTTACAGGTTTCTACATTAGGGGTTGCATAGACAAGAGAAAATGGGGGCAGGAAATTGTGAATGAGGAAAAATTGTAGCTGTTGTTCCTATTTTTCTAAAATAGCAACTTTACTACAAGGACTGTCTAATTGCAAGTGGTACAGTTTTTGGGAAAGAGGTCAAAACTTCTCCTATTACACTGCGAATTTCTCCTCTATCAATAGTAAGCTCATTTTGGGGTATATCGGATTGACTTATAATTTTTGAAGTTCTCTTAAGTTCTCTATGTTCAAGGATATTATAAATCCTAGTTCTAATGTATCGTTGGAGCATAATAGGATAAATATTGGCAAAAACTTGAGCAACTATCATGCATGTCAACCAAAATGACGAAGGAACTATGACTATAAATCCATAGATTAAATAAGAAAAGGCAATAAAACCAAAAATGTGTAGTGCCTCTATTCTACTAGTGCTTTCTGCCTGGCTCTTTAACGATTCATTAGAGCCATTATCCAGCCATTTGCCGCTTCCTTTTGTAATGCGTTGTAAAAAGGCAACTAATTTACCAAAAGTTTTCATATAGAAGCTATAAAATAATCTGATACCCAAAACTTCATAAAATTTTCCACTCCTCTCAAAAGATTTTGGTCTAAAATACCAATCTATTGACTTTTTAATTGGATTGGTTTTGATATTATCAGTGACTTTGGGTTGTCTTTCAATTCTCTTTTCTGATGTTCCATCTGCAACAATAGTCAAAGTCTCTTTAAACGTTTTCTTGTCCTTGTTTTCTTTGGTGCCATCAAAGAGTAAATTAGGTCTCAAACAAGGTGCAGCATGGCGATAGTATCAAAAAATAAACACGCGCTCACACAAATAGTGTTAGCAATACCCAAATATGAGCCAAAAATAATAATGGTGGCGCCGCTACCGATTCATAGTTCCCCCAGTCTCACCGATCTGTAATTCCCATCCATCCAGTTACAATTCCATTAATCTTTTCTGATTATTAAAAGATA
>JAHIPS010000024.1 GCA_018902915.1 Candidatus Omnitrophota bacterium
AGGCCCGCGATAAGCCCCGCTCTCAACAAAATTTAGTCAGCATCCATGACGATGCGTTTTCATTGAACACCCAAAGGGCAAAAGAGATATGCAGGCGTATAATCAAAGAGAATATTTCCCTTCCATTATGGTGTGAGACCAGGGGTGACCGCGTTGATGAAGAATTGCTCGGGCTCATGAAAAAGGCAAATTTCAGAATCATCAGTTTTGGGTTAGAGAGCGCTGTGCCGGAGAATCTAAGAATAATAAAAAAAGTTGTCAGCGACAAAACTGCCGATAGGGCATTGAGTAGAGAGAGGGTATTTATTGATAAAATAGAGGCAATGACGAACAGGGCAAAGGAACTCGGCATGAATGTCACGTTGAGTGTTATTGTCGGTTTGCCCGGGCAAACCCAAAAACAGGCAGAAAAGACAATAGATTTTGTCAGGAAGCTGGGCCCCAGGTTTTACCATCACGATTACCTCACGCTGTATCCTGGCACCCCGCTTTTCAACACAAGAAAAGACTTTGGGCTGGATATCATCCCTTCCAAAACAACCCTGCCGTATAAAACGCGGTTTTTATTCGATGTCGCCAAGGTAACAGTGCTACCCAATGCCATGCAGAGATACAGTATAGTAGAGATGCTGACAGACGCCGCAGTAAGTTTTTTGACAAGGGACATGTTGCTCTTTCAGGACAGCATAGGGATCCCTGCTGTCGTTGTAAAGGGATACACATCAGGCATACGTAAACTTATTGAAAAAAATAAGATAAAAGGCAGCATGACCTTATCCCCGCTTTTCTTTTTGCTCCAAGAAAATACAAAGGATATCAGAGGGGACCTTGAGGATTTGATCGAAAAGGACTTTCCTGTAATCAATCTATTGTCTCTGAGAAAGGTTGACTCGCATAAAAAGGGCTTGCATAGAGATGCAAAGTCCTATGAATTGGTCTTTTTTACAGACGTGATCGAGAGAAGAAGGTTGAGCTTTCAAAGGCTGTCATTATTCACGTTCTTGCCGATATCCAGCCTGCGCCAGAAGGACGCGGGATCAAAAATAGAGGGCAATGGCTATGATAGAAATGTTATATTATTAACACTGGACAATGTCCGGGACCAGGCCGATTTTAAAAGATTGTTTTCGGACAGCAGTCCCTTGGAGGACTTCCTAAAGAGAAATAGCGAGGCCGATTGTTTTATGCTTAATCAATGCCAGTGGTCTGATAGGCCATGCCCCATACCGAAAGAGAAGGGCCTGTTTGTAGACGGACAGGGCAGGGGCGTGCCCTGCCATAACTGCAGAGGCGCAAAATACGATGCTGACAAGGCCTTTGCTGAGGCAGAAAAAACAAGGGGGTGTGATATTTGCCCTGCAAACAAGGCCTGTTCGAAATGTTTGTTTACGTCTCCTTTTTCTGAAAGGGAATTCTGCGACATAAGGCGTGGCGCGGATACAGGCAAATGGTTAACCCTTTTGGAAAAACACAACAGATTAAACTCATTCGCAAGAAAGAAGAACTTTCTTGCAAGGTCTTTTTAGGATCAATGGATGTTAAAGATGAAAAAGGTATTTATATATTCTAACGGCTGCTACACGAATAGGATAGAGGCCAAGGGCCTGGAGCGCCTTTTTAAGGGGAACGGGTGGACATGTTCGGATAGGGCCAAGGACGCAGATTTTATTTTATTCGAGACATGCGCCTTTAATAAAGAGAAGGAAGACGAATGCATATCAACGATCGCGAGATTCGCTAAAGAGAAAAACAGGGGCGCTCAGCTTATTGTATGCGGGTGCCTTCCAAAGATAAACAAGAAAAGGTTAAGGGATAACTTTAAAGGGCTATGCCTTGATCCGTCCACGCTTTCTTCCCTGGGCAAACTCGTTCCTGTAAAAGAGGGGTTTCAGGATATATCTAAATCGCAGTATTTATTCGATGATCACTATCAGGGAGACGCGCTTTATATCAAGATATCTTCGGGGTGTATGGATAGATGCGCTTATTGCGCTGTAAAGAATGTTTTCCCCAAGCTTGTAAGCAGGCCCAAAAAAGAGATCCTGGAAGAGTTCAGGCGTTCGCTTAAAGACGGGAACAGGAATTTCTGCATTACTGCTGAAGACATAGGATGCTATGGCCTGGATATAGGGACCGATCTGGTGGGCCTCCTTGAGGACATTGTAAGGTTAAAAGGCAGATATAGTATTATCCTGAGACGCTTAAATCCTTCTTGTTTAAAGAGGATCGGCAGGGGCCTTGTAGATATAATCGATTCAAAGAGGATAAGATATATTTGTACCCCGGCCCAGTCAGGCAGCGATAAGGTCTTAAGATTGATGAACAGAAAATACAGTGTAGCTGAATTCAGGGATTTTATAAAAAAGGCAAGAGACGGGTTCTCCTTGCTCAAGATAAAAACAGATTTTATGGTTGGATTTCCCGGGGAGACAGAAGAGGATTTTAGGAAAAGCCTTGACTTGGTATTGGAATCAAGGTTTGATAAAGTACTGGCCTTTAAATTCAGCAAAAGGACAAATACTATAGCATGGGGCCTTAAGGATTGCATACCAGAAGAGATAAAAGACGCAAGGCAGCGCAATATTGTATTGGCCCATAAGCTTAGCGTAAAGACCTTGACTAATAGCTAAAGGAGCGATATAATAATAATGTTAGGGGTATAATATGCGGATCAAGCTCGACAATATGTGTATATCTTTGAATACAGGCGACCCAAAGATCAGGAAGGTGTGGGATAAGGCCTTCGGGGGATGTATTTCAACCGACACGCCGCTGTTGCACATAAATGCAGGGTTCAGGGATTTTGCAGAACCCTCACACAAGAATGTAATAGTTAGAACAAGGGGCCATGAACTTGGGTTGGAAAACGGCAGAAAATATCTTCTGTATAAGAATAATTCTGCAATAGCGTGGTTTGATGCTGAATTTAAGAATGTAGATGTCTATATAAGAGATTCTAAGGGCACTGCTTTTATAGGGCATATCGTATTATATATGATTTTATTGGGGCTGTTAAATCAGAGAAAGATTGCATGCCTGCACTCTTCTGGGGTAAGGATCAGAAAACGTGGGTTTTTATTTGTGGGCCCTTCCGGTAGCGGCAAGACCACCATAGCCAGGCTCGCTGCTAAATATGCAGATGCCAAGGTGATACACGACGACCATATAAAGATTAAAAAAAACGGCAGGGGCATAGAGATGCATCATAATCGCATTATCCAGCAGCGCAGGCGCAGGCCTGAATTCAGACAAGATGAATTAGGTGGGAAATCTAAGGTAGATGCCGTCTTTTTTCTGGACAGGGGAGAGAGAAATCTTGCTGTTCCTCTTAAAAGTATTCCCGCTATCTTTAAATTGATAAGATTTAGCACTTTGACCCTCATAACCAATCGCGAAGTCGGAAATTTGTTTGATTTGTATAAAGATGTAGTAAGGGAGATCCCCTGTTACAATCTAAAATTTGTTCCGGATAGGTCTGTATGGGATTATATACAAAAGGAGGTTAGATTAAGATGAATTTGGCCAACAGGCGTTTTTGCAAAAACCCGGATCATATATCCAGGGTCGTTGATAATCAGGCGATTATTGTATTAACGAAAGCAACGCTATCGACTACTGAGAAATTTTTTGTCCTGAATGATACGGGGAGCCGTGTCTGGGACCTTTTGGATGGCAGGGGGGGTATCGGACATATTGTCCGGACAATATGCAAGGAATTTGACATTGCAGAGAAAAAGGCAGAAGAAGATACATTGGAATTTTTTGAAGAGCTTTTAAAGAATGGATTGATAAGCGTTTCAGATAATTAAAGGAAAAAAGGAGGTGCTATAGCATGGGTAATCTCAAGGTCAGGAAAGAGGAGGATTGCAGCAAAAAAAGCAAGAAGAAAAAATGGGCAAAGCCATCAATGAAGGTTGAGAGCGTCAGGACAGAAGAATACTGGGGGGCGGTTGACGCGAGTGTTAGTGAGAGCCCTTAATAACTTTTCAGCAATGCCGGATTGCAGTGAGGTTAGAAAAATAGGAGAAGACCTCTGCGCTCAGGTAAAAGGGAAGATCGGTATCTATAGGGGTGAGAGTATGTTTCCGACCTTGAAAGAAGGTTGGAAGATAAGGTTTAAACCCGCGCCTCCCGAGGATA
>JAHIPS010000002.1 GCA_018902915.1 Candidatus Omnitrophota bacterium
ATCTGGGTCTAACTTCAATGCGTATAGCAATGTGTTATTTGCATTGGCGCCAAAGGACAGATACGCAGGGCTGGATGAAGGGATGACTGTCTGATCAGAGAAGATAAAGGCGCCATTATTGTCGGTACCCCCGTTAGTGTCATACCAGATATACTGGTAGTTGCCTTCGTTTATGCCGAGTTTCAAGACGCCGTCTGAATCTGCGCCTGCGCCGCCGCCGAGCTGTGAGGTGTCTGTGGCGATTGCTATGGATGCTGAGACGTCTGACTGCGTGATTGAACTAAGTGCAGCATTTCCGCTCGTATCGATTTGTATATCGCCATCTGCTTCAACTGTGAGATGAGAAGTTGCGCTTGAATCCTGCACATCAAAAAGATCTCCAGATTGAGATGCCGCGCCTTTTAAGATTAAGGGCGTTACAGTAGCTGAGCCTGCGGTAATGGTCTGTGTTGAAGTGGGCGAAAGAATTACTACATCATTCAGGTCTGATGCCGAAGTGGTAATCTGGGTGCCATCTATGTATAGACTCGTAACATTTGCTGAGCCATCCACATTGAGCTTGTATGTGTTTGTGGAGTTGGTGCCGATGCCGACATTGTCAGTTGCAGTCAAAAGATACACGCCTGTTCCGCCGTCTGTCCAGCCACCTGCTGATGAAGGTACAATGTTGTCAACATAATACTTTGTTGTTAAATGTGTACTAGCAGTGGGAGTTCCGCCAGTTACTGTTCCGGCAAATGTGGCATTTCCGGAATCGTTAATATTGAATTTACTTGTGTCGTCAACCTGGAGGTCCATGAGGTAGACATTATCCCAGCCAGTCTTGTCTGTTTCAGTAACGTTTACTTTTATGCCGCGGTACACGTCTGAGCCGCCTGCTGCGTCAGTGTCGTTTAGAGTTTGCGCGATGCTCAGGGCATAGTCGTCTGTGCCGCCTGATGTGAGCGCTGCGGGAGTGAGCGCGACATCGTCTGCGATCGTGTATGTGCCGGCAGAGTCTGCGACATTGCCCTGCAGGTCTGATGTGCCGGTTACAGTAAGACTGTCCAGCGTCGCATCTCCTAACGCAGTAGTCCCGGTTGCAGTAATGTCTCCATAAATCGTGCCGTCTACTTCCAGATCGCCCTGCACATAGAGTTCACCCGCGGAAACCGCGTAAGTGTTTGCAGTGTCGCTTCCGATTACAACCTCGCCGCCGGTAAAAGTCGCGGCAGTGCCTGCACCAGCCTGCGCTACATTGAGTGCAGCTGAAGTGCCGGAGTAGTCCAGGTCTATATTCTTGTTCACGTCAAGTGTGTCCGCTAATGTCGTAGTGCCGCTTACTGTCAGAGCGCCAGTTACATCTAAGCCATTGCCTGCATCCACATTGCCTGCGAATGTAACCTGGTTAGACGAGCCAGTCTGCGTGATTGCGTCAGGGATTGTGAGCGCACCGCTCGTGTCAGTGAGGTTGCCGTCCAGCGTGATGTTTCCGGTCACGGTCAGGTTTTCAGATATAGTGAGGCTCTTTGCTATGCTGACATTTCCTGTATCATTGTCAACCAGCAAAAAGTTTGTCGTTCCGTCCGTGACCTTAAAATCGCCTGAGGTAGAGTCTATGGTTATAACTACATTGCCTGTGCCTGTGGGATTCAACTCAATATTTTCGTTTGCCCCGCCTGTAACCAACATCTCTCCATCAGGTGCGATTCTCAAAAAGTCAGACGCGTCATAGCCGTCCAGCTTGTCCGCGTTTATCGCGTACGCGACTGCTGTAAGGCGCTGCCTGGGTGTCATCTCGCCGTCAGACTCGACCTCCACAGAGTACCAGTATGCGTCATCGAAATCCAGGTCATCCAGTGCTGTGGTCGAACCCAGCAGCATGCTGAATATACCCCTGGTGGCAGTCACTGCCTGCACTTCTTCCCAGAGCGCAGTGCCGCCTGAGGCTGCGTCATATATCCTAACTGTTATGCTGACATCAGCAGTAATAGGATTATCATCGGCATCTGTTAGCTTGCCTTGATAATTTATATACCGTGGTATGTCAGCTCGCGCCCACGGTGGCGCTGATACAAGATAGGTGAATATAAAGAGCAGCACCATACTTGTCATTGCGAGGCTGCGAAGCAGCCTGTCATTGCGAGGCGCGAAGCGCCGAAGCAATCTCTTTTTTCCTATTCTCCTGGTAATCATCTTAACCGCCCACTTCAGAATGTTCAAGGCTAAGCCTTGGACATTCTGTCCAAGGCTTAGCCTTGAACAACATAGTTAGAGTTCCTGGCTATTATCGCCGTCTGTCTCTCCACTGGAGAGTACAGGAAAACTTCCTGCCCTCACCTTCCAACGCCTTGAGATCATTTCATCATCTCTTGTAGCCACAGCCTTTTTCTGAGATGTGGCTATTGCAGGCTTTCCTGAAACCAGGCCTGCGACCTGCTTCATGTTCCTTGTGTTTGAGTAAACTATAAAAGCTGCTGTTGCCAAAACAAAAAACGATATCACTGTTAAAACAGCGATATCATACTTAACGCGCTTCCTAGTGTTCAAGGCTAAGCCTTGAACATCTGATGTTAAAGGCTTAGCCTTGAACACTTCTGTTGTTCCCAACACCAATTTCTGCAACTCCCCGATCCCTGTAAAATTCTTATTCAACCTGTAATACTTCAGATTCGCTTCTGCCTCGGTTATCAATATCCCCATTTTCTCCAACTTGATTAATTGTCTTCTTAGCGGACTTAATGACTCATCTAGCTTCCTTTCTAGCTCTCTTAAGTAGTATCTATCATCTATGTGTATGAGGAAAAGCTTGAGGATCTTTACACGTGTCTTTGATGTGATGATTTTCTCAATCATTTTCCTCTCCTTCCTTCACGAAACCTTCGTGCCCCTTTAGGGCACAGCCAAGACAATAAAAAAGCTCATTCTCCACTTTAAAGAATGAGCTCAAAAAATTCAAATCCTTTTGGCAGCTGACAACCATAAGTCCTCCGGACTTTTAGGCTCTGAAGCTTTGTGCCCCATTCTTTCGAATGGTTTACCCTTTACAACTGGATCTCCAACTACTGTTAACTTGTCCACTATAAGTATATCATACATATTACTTATAGTCAAGGTGCACTCCTTTTTCAAGAGGGCACAATTGTGCCCGGTCAAAAAAACGCATTTTTGAGCGGTTTTAACCAGTTCCAAGTATACCACAGCATAGCCTAATGTCAATATGTTGTGGATAAATTTCCATAAACCACTATAAGTATAAAGGATTTCAATATGTTGTGTCATTTCTACTTATCCCCACTATTAGTAGATCCACTCCTTTATGCTCCAAGTAACTCCAGGTAACTCCAAGTTGACAATTCTGACAATGTCAGAATTGTCAACTTGGCAAACACGGTGTAATTTTTTTTTAAAGATTGAAAGAAAATCGACCCCTCCCTTGTCTGATATAACGAGACCAGCATTTAAACCCATTGACAGAAAGGCAATTTTATGGCATACTTTAGTATGAAGGAAGTATTACCAACGGAGGTGATAGACATGTCTACTAAAGCTGTTAAAATTGCCATAAGTTTACCAAAGGAAGATTTTAAATTGTTGGAGGCTCTGCGCAAAAGAATAGGGCTCAGCCGTAGCGCCCTGATATACAGGGCAATACATTACTGGTTAGCCAAAAGAGAGGAAGAAGAAAAAATAAAACAATATATAGAAGGTTACAGGCGATACCCTGAAACCCCTGAAGAACTTGAGGAACTTGCCGCAATGGAAAAGGTACAATTAGAAACAATGGAAAAGGAAGACTGGTCATGAGAAAAGGTGAAGTCTGGTGGGCAGACCTACCGCCACCTATAGGACGAAGACCCGTGGTGCTACTCTCGCGCAATGAGGCTTGTAGCTTTAGAACGCATATTACTTTTGCTTCGGTAAGCACGACCTTACGAAATCTTCCCGTTGAGGTTGTTCTAACTAAAGAAGATGGATTGCTTAAGACCAGTGCAGTAAATCTTGATAGTATTTATACATTTAACAAACGCTGCTTAAAGCAAAAAATCTGCCTTCTAAAGCCTGAAAAAATCGCTCAAATCAATAGCGCTGTCAAATTCGCCCTCGCACTATAATCTGCTTTTAATATCTTCCGGGGGTTCTGCTGTAAGCTCCACAGGTGTGTTTTTAGTGGGATGGGTAAAACTGATTGAGTGGGCGTGAAGCGCCTGTCTCAACAGGCCTTCAACCTTTGGTCCATTGTAAAGCGTATCGCCTAAAACCGGGTGGCCGATGTGCGCCAGGTGGACACGAATCTGATGCGTGCGGCCTGTCTTTGGCCTTACTTCCAGTACGCTAAAATTCTTGTCTTTATTCCTTTTGATGACTTTATAATACGTAATCGCCTCTTTGCCCTTCTCTTCATCTATTGCCATTCTTCTTCTGTCCTTCTTGTCATATCCAATAGGCGCCTTTATTACCCCTTCATCCAAATCAACCATGCCCTTCACAATAGCTATGTATTTTTTTACAATAGTCCTGTTCTTGAGTTGATTCGAAAGCTTTCTGAGCGCTACGCCAGTCTTGGAAACCAGCATTATACCCGATGTGTCTTTGTCCAGCCGGTGCACGATACCTGGCCTCAGCAAGTGCTTTTCATCTTTCGTATCCTTCGGCCTGTTAAACTCTGTTAAAAATCCAGGGTAGTTTAAAAGCGCGTTCACGAGCGTCCCTGAATAATTCCCGCACGCAGGATGCACAACCATGCCAGCTGGCTTATTCACGACCAGGATGTCATCATCCTCGTAAATAATATCGAGCGCTACTTTCTCTGCCCTTGGGATCTTCCTGTCATGATCTATAAAAACCTCATTCTCCAGCTTCTCCATATCTATTTCTATTTTCTCATCAGGCTTTACCTTATACCCTGCCTTCACTGACTTGCCGTTCAGCAAAACCTCGCCCTTCTCGATCATCCTCTGCACCATTGCCCGGGAAACCTCCAGCTCCGGCCGCAGCTCACACGCATACTTCGTCGTCACATTATCGATTCTCTTCCCGCTATCCTCTATCTTAACCCTTAACTCCATCATCCCCTCTCCCTAAGAGATGTTCAAGGCTAAGCCTTGAACATGTTAAGCTAATTATAATACGGATCGGGTGAGTTTTACAAGGAATTTGATATCTTTTGGAGAGCAGTATTTATTTACAATCTTCTTTAATATCTTTCTTTAAAAAATCTTTAAATCCTATAACCTTCGATTTTAAACGATATGCAATTACTCCTTCAGGAACTTGATAGACGTCTCTTAACAAAGAAGCTATGGTAGAAATAATCTCATCACAATCATCCTTTAAGAGCCCAAGTAAAGTTTCCCTGTTGTCTTTATAACATTTCGTTGCCCTTCTCGTTAGGTCTCCCCTCGGTAATAAAATTGCAGCTGCTAAGTGTTTTGCATTAAGCTCCATCATCATTTCAGACTTTTGTCTTATTTTAATATAAAAATTATAAGCATCTTCAAATGTAGCAGTATCCTTAAAATGTTCTTGATGTAAAATATAATGCGCAAGTTCTTCTGCTAATTTGTTGTGAATGTAATCAGCTATGGCTTCTAAGTCTTTATGTTTGTGCCATTTGACAAAACTAATACTCATCTTTTATTCTCTCGATTAGTTTCTTTAGCTGTTCCTTTGTCAGCTTTTTCTTGTCAATTGTCCTAAATAAAATTGGAACTATTTCATTCTCTTTAAGCTGCCGCCTTATATCTGCTGGAACTTTCTCATGAGACTCCTTGGCTGCAATATCAAAGAGTTTCTCCTTTTCGCCTTCACTAAGATTTAATACTTTGGCTATCTTATTTAATAATTTGATATCGCTTGGGGCAGAGAAATGTCCTTTTTCAATCCTGCACCAATTACCTGGATCTTCCCCAATTTTGCTAGCAAAAACACGAAGACCCATTTTCATCTTTAGGCGTCTACTTTTTATAAATTCTCCGAATCTCATCTGTACCACCCCCCCCCTTTTTTTTCTTTAATCTTGTATTCTGTTGTAGCTCCTACAACAATTATACCTTATCCAAACTCTGACTTCAAGTTCAATCTCAAGAAATAAGTTTCACAAGAAATCCTATATGAAACCTTACTAAAGCCCTAAAAAATGCCTTATCTCTGATAAAACCAGCGACAAATGGACTAACTTTATAATAAAATCCAACAAATGCCCTGCCAATCTTAAACTCCAATAAACACTTATCCCTAAATTCGCACAATATCTTCACCTCTTCAGCTAACGGCGTACCATATGCAGCTGTGGCAATGAAGCAACTAGTACCACTGTCCCCTCCGGCGCCGCCATTATCTCCAAAAAGATCATCACCGCTATCTATCCGAAGGCCCGCGATCCCAAAAATACTAAAATGGTTAGTCTTTGCCGTGACTAAATTTTCTTTTGGAAAAACCAGGACGTCCGATAGAATCTTCCACTCGCCCGATCCTTCGTTAAACCACAACGCATCTATTGTAAGCTCATCTATATCTTTTTCATCCACGATCCCATCGTTGTCTTCGTCAAGATATGGGATCGCTATGGTCATCTCTTTGGTAAAATTTTCCCCATGGCTTGCAAATTTATATTCCCTGTACTCACCTGCCGCGACAATACCCTCTTTATACCCCGAATCAATCTCTTTTAAAACTTCTCTTTCGTCCAGTTTCTTTATATCAACAACATCGTCTGTTTCTAAAATACCTGCTGGTAATAAAAGAGATGTTTTATCTGAAAGTTCGATTTTGTACATCTCGTTTTTATATACATTCTGCCTTCCTCCCTTATTCGCTCCCTTATTCTCTTCTCTTTTCTTCCCATTAGTAACATAAATCATCTCAGGACATGCTCTAATAAAATAATCATCGCCTTTTGCGCAAACCCCTGCAGCATAAACGCCAGAATCATAATACGTAAACCCTGCCTCTGGCGCGCTTGTCACAAGATTACATACACCATCCCCATCAAAATCCCAAAGATAGCTGGCATCCTCGAGATCAAAATCGCTTACAAAAGAAAATTCTGCCTCAAAAGGAGCTTTTCCTTTTCTTTTCTTAATTTGTAACTTGCCACATTTGACTGTATTTTTATTAAACACCCCGAATCTGAGCTCTTTCCTGGCCTCTCTAGATATATTATTCTGATCAGTAACACGTAAGGTAGGTGCATGCAGTCCTGGCTGAAAATAGGTATGGTTTACTACAGGAGAATCTGTCGAGGTAAAATCAAAAATCCCATCACCTTCAAAATCCCACTGGTATTTCTGAATTGGATTAATGCTATCTATCAAGGCATCGAAATTCACTTCTATGGGGACATCGCCTTTATAGTCTGAAATTATAGGCGTAACATTTAATGCCCCCGGATCCAAAATCTCAATTGAAACTCTTTCGGAATCGCTCAGCCCTTCTGAATTAGTAACCTTGAATTCGACCTCGTAGGTTGCGGGGCTGCCATAAACCCTGACTACATTGCCTGATTTCACAGAACCGGCCTCAAATACGCCATCCCCATTAAAATCCCATTCATATCTACATATATCTGCGGACGATATTGCGCTACCTTTAAAATAAACCTTGCATGGCGCAGCACCTCTTAAAGGACTAGCATCCAGGAAAACATAAGGCGCGTCAGAATTTCTCTCCACATCGATCTTGACAGTGTGAGTCTTTGTCTGGCCATTTTTATTTGTCTTTCGCAAAACCGCTGTAAAGTCACCCTTACCCGTGTAAATAAATACCGCGTCGCCTGTCTCGATCGAAGTAAAATCATACACGCCTTTCCCATCAAAATCCCATTCATATTTCACGACCGAGCCATCATCAACGCTCTCTGCGCTAAAATTCACCTCGAGCGGCGCCATGCCTCTCAACGGCTCTGCAAGCGGCCTTTCAGGAGGCGGCGGAATGTACTCTGTTACGACTATTTTAACTCTCTCAGAAGCACTATCTTTTTTGTCACTGACACTAAATGTTACAAAATATTCTCCAGCCTGATCAAGGCCAGGGCTCCAGGAAAATTTCCTTATGCTGGAATTGAAACTGGCGCCCTGCGGTAATGTATCTACAGAATAAAAAAGTTCATCCCCATCTAAATCTAACGCCTCTATGACAAACTCTAAAACATTGCCCGCAACAACCTCTTTTTCTCCAATAGTAAGCAAGACCGGCGTCTTATTTGGCTTTGGCTTGGCTGAAACATTAACTATTTCTCTATTCGAATCAATCCTTTTGCTGCCATAAGATAAACTGCAATAAACCCAATGCAGACCTATCTGGCTACTTTTTATATCAAAACTAAATTCCTTATAGCCTTCAAAATTTACCTTTCTAGTCTTTACAACTTTATTGTCTAAGAAAAGTTTTAAATCTCCTTTCAAGGCAAAGCTTGAAAAGATGCATACTGTCAGTTTTATCTTCTCGACTCGGCCTTCGGCCTCGCTCGAAGAATATTGTTCGAGCGAGCGAAGCGAGTCGAGAACTATTTCTCTTTTATCCAACCGCAATTCAACCTTTACTTCTTCCCCCACATCAAAAAATATCGAGCCCTGCGCGATTACTGAATCCTTATACAAGAATCTATATAGGATCCTATAAAGACCTGAGACCTTAAATTCTGGTTTTATCTCTCTATCTAAAACATTTGCGCCTTTATCCAAAGCAATATCTTCATCCAATACCTGAACAGCGCCGGAATCAGGCGCGATTAAATCCGCGATCAATCTTACGCTTGCCGTGTCCCGTGAATTAAGTTTCCAGTTCATAGATACAGTATCGCCATTTTCATAAGTATTTTTATCGCATTTCGCCTCGATTACTTTAATAGAAATATCCGACTCTTCTGCGTCGTCACCAAGAAGCAATGAATTTAAATAAAGCGCCTTTCCTGATGCAAAATATATTCCATAATAAATCTTTTCCTGACCAGCTGTATCAGGAATGTTAAAAATAATTTCCTCTTCGCCTTTTAATGTAAAATCTTTCCTTGCTTCAAAATCTCCGCACCTCGCTTCTGCAAAAAGATCCACATCATTTACTGAGCCGATATTTTTGATATTGAGCCTGAAAACGCCGGCATTAAAACCTGCCTCGATCTCGACCTTCACGCCTTTTATACTGAGCTCTATAGCGTGCTTTTGCCCCTCAAATGTATATTCTGCCTCATACGCGCCTTCCTCGAAATCAACAGGAAGTGCAAATTCAAACTGCAGGACCTTTTCAGCTCCCGGTTCTAAAAATTCTGACAGGCCCTGGCTGTACAAATCCCTGAATTTAAAATCGATCCTGCACGAGCCCCCCGCATCACCGCTGTTTGAGGCCCTGAATCTAAATCTGGCGTTTTCTCCCGCGTTAAAAACAGCGCCTTCGTTATCTAAACATGCGGCCTTGATTTCCGCGCAAGGCTCTGGCGGCAGCTCGCCTAAATCGCTTACATAGAACCTCTCTACTGCCTGCGCGTTTTTCTCGGTTACTAAAGACTTCAGGGCAGCCTGCAGGTAATATTTCCCGATGTCCCCGATACCGGGTATATCAAGATTAACCGTTTTCTTGCGGACAACGTTAGAGATATTTATTTCTTTTTTAAAAATCGACGTGTCTTCCAGCAGATATTCGTCGTCGGGTATATATACAACGAGAAATCTGTATCTTAAAAATGAGGTCTCGCTATTATACCGATCCTGAACCTGAATAAAATAATTCGAGGGCTCGTCTGCCTGAAACTGCATTGTCAAATCCTCACCTTCAAAACCCGCGACCGAGTCTATCCAGGACTGGCGGGAGGCCTTATAGAGCTTCATATAAGGCCTTATGTTCGGAGGCGTGTCATTCAGATAAACAAATACCCTGCCGGCGTCAGGCACTGACAATTTATAAAAATCAGAGTCGCCTTTTGTAGAAATCGTGGAAAAATAATTCTTGCCAAACTCGACAAGCACAGCCTCTTCTTTAACATCATTCGGCTCGAATTCATCTAGCGTCTTTATAAAATATGCCTTGAACAAATACGGGTCTATAGACGAAAAACTCGAATACCAGTCCCTTATTAAAAGATAATAAGCCCCAGCCTCTTCTATTTCCGCCTCAAGCCCTATTTTTTCTCCGTCAGAGCCGCCCTTTTGCGAAATCAATTTGCCTTTAGAGTCGTAGATCTTTAAGGACGGTCTGAACCCGCCAGGCACGTCTTGCATCTGTACAAAAAATACGCCTTTTTCTCCAATGTCAAATTTAAAATAATCCTCGTCGCCTATAGGAAAGATAGTAGGAGAAATCACCTTTCTTGTCTCAATCTCCTTTGAGCTGTCAAAATCAGGGTTGGGCTCGTATTCATCCGCGCCAGACACAAGGTTGACGTTTAAACTATATTCCTCCTGAGAGGAAAAACCATTGTATCTGTCTTTCAGCAAAAAATAATAAACTCCCGTTTCGGAAACCTCCAGAGAATAATCGATCCCCTGCCCTGAAAACGCCGCAGTGGAAACGATCCGCTGTTTTTTTGGATTGTAAATCACCAAATTCGGGGTAAAATCCTGTGCAACATCTTTTACTGAAATATTTAATACGCAGGCTGAGTCTATGGATAATTTGAAATAATCCTCGTCGCCGTAATCAAATATCATCCCTTTTATCGTCATACCAGAACTTGTCTCAGTAGCGCTGTCAAAGTCATTATTCGGCTCGGTTTCCTGTTTTTTTTTGTCATTGCGAGGAGCCGGAGGCGACGAAGCAATCTCCTGAGATTGCTTCGCTTCGCTCGCAATGACAAAAGTCGACTCTCCTTCATGAACCTGTATCACCTTCGTAATACCTTCGGGCTCTAAGCTCAGCTTATACATCCCTACTGGGACATGTCTTAACTCAAACTTTGAATCCACGGAAACGACAGCGTATCTTTCAGGCCCGGAAGCGCCCACTGGCTCCAGCGTTAAATCAGATCCTATCAGACCCGCGGCTGTCCCAAAGATATCCCCATATTCCACTCGCGTTAAAACCATGTCTATATTATTATCGCCTGCCAAAATATCTATCTCTTTTGAGGCCTTATTGTATCCATGCGCCTCGACATTCAAGGTATACTTGCCTTTGGAAACGCCCTTGATCCTGTATCTTCCCTGGCTATTTGTATAAACACTATTAACCAGCGCGCCGCCTACGGGATCACCCTCGTCATCCCTTATCGCTCCCCATAGATCACCCTTTTCCACGCCTGGCAATACCTTTATATATAAAGTCGCGGAATCTATCTTCTCGCCGTTATTATTAATGATTATCTTTGCCGGGATCGTCTCATCCGGCGCGTATACCAGCTTTTCCATGACTATTTCAAGCATTTCAAAAAAAGCGGCTGGTAAATCATCTTCCTCGTAAATCAAAGGCCCGGGGATATCAATGGTCACGCTTGAGGAGCCGCTGAGTTTAGAATTCGAGTACACCTCGAGCTTTATCCTGTTCTCGCCTCTTGCCGCTTCTTTAGGCAGGACATAAGATTCCTGCCACGCATAGTTCTCTGCCTCAGCCAGAGTTACAGTCTCTGTCTTGTAAAAAACCTGCTTATTTTCTGAATCAAGGACATTTAAAATCAGGAAAAGCTGGATGTCGGACCTGGAATTATTCGTCACGCTGGCATTTATCAAGACTATTTGCCCTGGCACGTATTGTTTTTTATTGGTCTCCAGGATAGTATCCACGCTCGCCTCAAAGACATTTATGCCGCGCTCTGCCCTGCCAAGAAACTCATTTCCGGAAGAATAAAAATTCGCGATTATCCTGTCGGTTTTGGCAGCTGTTATTTTTTTGTCAAAGGAAACTTCGGCGTCAGCCAGGGCGCTGAGCGATTCTGTAAATTTTAGGTCGTGGTGATTGAACTGGGCCTTGCATTTTAAGGTTTCATCCTGGCTGGTATTATTCTTTATATGGAAGGTAAACGTGGCTTCAGTGCCCTGGATATAATTTTCGCTGTCAGTGGTTATATTAAACGTGAAATCCGGGCTTTCTATAGAGCCCTCGGGCGGCTGGGAAAAACAAAAATAAAAACCCTCTGTCTGCGGCTGGATGGCCTCAAAATCTGAATTGTAAAGTATATAATCAACACAGTAAATGCCGGGGTTATTTAATGCAGTGCCTAGTTCGTATTCTGCCAGGCTTGAAATCTTTTCCTCCAGCACTGTATTGTCCGGGGACCTCAAAAGCATCTTTATCTTGTCAAAATCCCTCTGGGTATTGATTGCCTGTTTAAAATCTTCGCCGGCCTTGTGCTCGGGCAAGGTCCTGCCCTGCTTCGACCATCTAACCATGTCCCTGACCAGGCTGATTTCGCTGGAGCTCGCCTGGCCGTTTGAATATCCCCAATCTGAATAAAGCGCGGATACAATAACCCTGCCGTCCCCAAAATCATACATAAGCATTGCTGGCATGAGATTCTTTGTCCGCCTGAGAAGAATCTTTGCGCCATCAGGGTAATTTGTAAAATATCCGTCTATCTTTACATCTGGGTAAAATTCTTTCTGGGATGATAAAATCTGGTGAAAATTCTCAATGTACGCTGCCTTTGAATGACATGATACATCCTCCTGCCAACCATAACCCTCAAGCGCCCCTCCTGGAAGCGCGTTAAAGTTATAGCCATACTGTTGAGAAAAACATACGATAGTGCCTCCATTTTTTACAAATTCAGATAGTTTTTTCCTGAATATGGCTGAATGAGAAAGACCAGAAAGTCCGCCAGAGGGGATGACAAGTAATTTTTGTTCATTTACTATGGATGGATTAAACGTATGGTCTATTATACGAACAGGCTCTCCAACCTTCTCAATAATCAGTTTCGCAAGCTCATTGTAGTAACCATTCGCTAAAATAGCTGCATCAGGGCATTCTATATATTCCTTTGAGGCGCTGGCGTGGTTCTGGTGAAAGGATGCATTTTTTTCGTTAAGCAGCTCCTCCCATTTAGCAATAACATCTGCTTCGCTCTCCCCATCCTGCAATTCTTTCTGCGCCTTTTCAAAATCTACAATTCCTTCCCAATATTTCAGTAAATATGCCTTGTTCTTTCTGCCAGCGATTCTAAGATAAAGATCAAAAAACTCGCGCGGGTTTACATCTATATTCTTTGCAAAACTGACCACGTCAAACGTATCATCCGGGTGGTCGATGCCAGGCCCTGATAAAAACGCAACCAGGTTTTTATTTCTGTAAGGATCATAGCGAGAGAAAAATTTGCTTTTGTCGTCTTTCGCCAATTTATCGAGCAATGTTAGAATCACGAGCTCGCTGTCGCAGAAATTAAAGTGGTCCAGGCCCACAAAGTACTCATAGCCAATGTCGTCACGGCCTTCGATGACAGGGCTCCAGTTGCCGACCACCCAGTCCTCGTCTCCGATTGCGATAAAAGTTTTTATAGATGGGTCAGGGCCAAGGCCTTGTATGCTTTTCAAAAACATGCTCTCCGGCATCAACTCTTTTCTCAGGTTTTCAGATTCCATCCTGCTGCCCGGGATCCAGACCCTGTTTTCCAGTAATTCCAGGGCGTATTCATAGGCGATCATGCTCTGCATAAAGACCGACGGGATCATCTGGGCCGTCTCTTTTATGTTGGCTATCAGGCTGGTGGATCCATTATTGGGCGGCGCAAGCTCTATTATCGTGTCAATATTGTTTCTATACGGGATGAGTCCATAGGATTGCGAATACGATGTTACTGCAAGCGCGCCTGTGGAGTG
>JAHIPS010000025.1 GCA_018902915.1 Candidatus Omnitrophota bacterium
ATCGAAGAGCGAAAGCGCGAAGAACTTTTGTATGTAGGTTCAAAGCAGACTGCTCCGATCAAGGCAAAGGTCTTTAATCCCGCGTTTGATGTGACTCCAAACGAGCTCATAACCGGCATAATCACTGAATCAGGTATTTATGAGAATAAAAGACTTAGGCGAATTTAGTCTTATAAAGAGACTCGCGAAAGATATAAAGTCTTCGGCCAGGGTTATAGCAGGAATAGGCGATGATGCCGCTGTCTTAAGGCATACCAGAGATAAATATCTTTTGTTTACCTCTGATATGCTTGTGGAGGGAAAGCATTTTCGTAAAACCTCGGGCGGGTATTTAGTCGGCAAAAAGTCATTGTCAGTGAACATCAGCGATATAGCGGCAATGGGAGGCGTGCCCATGTTTGCGGTTATATCTCTAGGCGTGCCGCCTTCATTGGATCTGAAATACGTCGACGCTTTATATAAAGGTATAAGGGATGTAGCCAGGAGATTCAGGATAGATCTGGTGGGTGGAGATACTGTTGCATCTGAAAAGATAGTCATCAATGTTTCGCTTTTGGGAGAGGTGGAAAAAAAGAATCTAGTTTTACGCAGCGGCGCTAAACAGGGTGACGCAATATTTGTAACAGGTGCTTTAGGCGGCTCTCTCAAAGGTAAGCATCTTGATTTTATCCCGCGACTGGAAGAGGCACGTTTTTTAGTGAAGAACTTCAATATCAACTCTATGATAGATGTATCTGACGGGCTTTTTAGCGATCTCGATCACATTTTAAAATCGAGCAGAAAAGGCGCTCTTGTTTATGAAAAGGCTGTACCTATCTCAAAACACGCGAAGGATTTTAAATCAGCTGTAAGAGACGGCGAAGATTTCGAGCTGGTATTTACCATGCCTCGGGCCGAAGGCAGGAAGCTGGTAAAGAAATGGCCTTTTAAGACGCGGCTTTCAGAGATCGGAAAGGTCTGTAAAGATAGAAGAAAGATCACCGGAGCGCGAGGTTATACACATTTTTGATTATGCTGACACGTAGCGCAAAAGAAACTATAAGATTAGGAAAAGAATTCGCGGGGCGATTGCGCAAGGGCGACGTGGTGGCGCTTTGCGGAGACCTGGGCAGCGGCAAGACTACGTTTACAAAAGGGATCGGGAATGGTCTTGGCGTAAAGGACGCTCTACACATAAATAGCCCTACGTTTGTCTTGATCAAGGAATATGAGGGGAGACTACCACTCTATCACCTGGATCTATACAGGCTGAATGATCTTAAAGACATCGAGGATATTGCAGTGGAAGAGTATATGTACGGGGATGGCGTGACTATCATAGAATGGGCGGAAAAGGCAAAAAAGATCCTGCCGAAAAAACATATTGTCGTGAAATTCAAAGTAAAAGGCGCTGAGGAAAGAGAGATAAGGATTGAAGATCTTAGGGATTGATACAAGCTCAAAGTTTTTGAGTATTGCGTTGAGCGAAAATGAGAATATAATAATAGAAGAGATGCATCTTCTTGAAAGAAGGCACTCGAGCGAGTTGATTCCTAAAATCAGGGAGATGCTTGAGAAGGCAAACTCTTCCATAGATAGGGTGGATGCGTTTGTTGTAGGATTGGGGCCGGGGTCATTTACCGGGCTGCGCATAGGTGTGAGCGCAGTCAAAGGCTTTGGCATTGCTACTAAAAAGCCATGCATAGGCGTAGCGAGCATTGACGCCATTGCCATGAATGTAGATGAAGAAGAAGCCAGTGTCGTGCCGATCATAGACGCGAAAAGACAGAATGTCTATAGCGCGGTCTATAAAAATGGCGTTAAAAAATCAAAATATCTACTATTAAAGATAGACGAGCTCATGAAAAAAATAAAAGGCCCGACAGTTTTTTTAGGCGACGCCATAGATATATACAGGGAAAAGATAGAGAAGCGAAATAAAAAGGCAATTTTCCTGAACGAGGAATATTGGTATCCAGGGGCGTCTAATCTTATAAAGTTGGGTTTCAGGAAACTAAAAGAACATAAAAAACCAGACCTGGGCAAGCTTGAACCAATATACTTGTATCCCAGGGATTGCCAGGTAAAATTCAGCACAACTTACGGAACGAAGTGAACGTAAGTTGTATAGCTGAATTTTATCCCGAGGATGCGACAAATAGGAGCATCAGAGGGATCTCTTGAGATTGCTTCGCTTCGCTCGCAATGACAAAGATAAGAATTCAAGGAAAGACATGAGATTTTATAGACCGACGTTTGCAGAGATTGATTTGGGGGCTGTGCGTTATAATCTGCGGAAGATAAAGCGGATGCTCGGCAAGGATATAAAGATACTTGCTGTTGTAAAGGCAGACGCGTATGGCCATGGCATGAGCGAGGTCGCTAAGGCTATTGTCAAAGAAGGCGTGGATTATCTTGGTGTAGCTTCTTTGGATGAGGCGCGGGACCTGCGCAGGATCGGCATAAAGAAAAATATTATTGTGCTTGGTCCGATTTTACCTGAAGAGGCAGAGGGTGTTTTAAAATTTAACGTGATACAGACAGTATCCTGCCTGCGGATGGCAAAAGTCCTTTCCGAGCTCGGCCGGAAAAAAAAGAAAAAGATAAAGATCCACGTGAAGATCGATACGGGCATGGGACGGATCGGGTTCTGGCACGAGGAGGCGTTCGATTTTATAAAAAAAATCGACTCGCTTGAAAATATAATAATCGACGGTATTTTTACGCATTTTCCGAGCGCGGAGGATGATGAGGTTTTTACGCGCAGGCAGATAAGTATTTTTAAATCACTCATAGAGGACCTATGGAGTCATAATATTTACATACCCCTGAAACATACCTCGAACAGCATGGCGCTTATAGATTTTAAGGACGCGCATATGAATATGGTAAGGCCTGGCCTTATAATGTATGGCCTTTATCCTAAAAAGGATTTAGAGGGAAGATTAAGATTGCGGCCAGCATTGAGATTAAAGACGAGGGTCGTGCATGTGAAGCCGGTTAAAAAAGGAAGGAGTATAAGTTACGGCAGGACCTTTATCGCGAAAAAAGACACGAAGATCGCGACAATACCAGTGGGATACGGGGATGGTTATTCGAGGCATCTCTCAAGCCGCGCGCATGTTTTGATCAGAGGAAGGCGGGCGCCAGTAGTGGGCAGGATATGCATGGACATGACCATGGTGGATGTGGGGCATATAAAAGGCGTGATGCCTGGTGATGATGTGGTCCTGATCGGCAGCCAGGGCAAGGACGTGATAACAGCAGGGGAGATAGCCGGGCTTTCAGGCACCATACCGTACGAGGTGGTGTGCAACATAGGCCGCCGCGTGCCGCGGATATATAAAGCTTAAGAAAGGGTTAAACCATGTCAGAGAGTATATTTTTTACAAAACAGGGTTACGAGAAATTGAGAAAAGAGCTCAAGACGCTTAAGGGCTCGAAGCGCAGGGAGATAGCGGACGCGCTTGAAAAGGCGCGGCACATGGGCGATCTGAGCGAAAACGCAGAATACGATTCAGCAAAGCAGGCGCAGGCGGTCAACGAGGGAAGGATATACGAGCTGGAGACAAAGCTCAGCCGCGCAAAGATAATAGAGGGCGAGAATATATCAAAGGATAAGGTATATGTAGGAGCTAGAGTGAGACTGGTGGATACTGAATCCAATGAAGAGATAGATTACATGCTGGTTACAGAGGACGAGGCGAATTTCGCAGAGGGCAAGATTTCCATATCCTCGCCTGTAGGCAAGGCGCTTTTGGGCAAGAAAGAGGGCGAGATCGTAAATATAAGGGTCCCATCCGGCACATTGAAGTACGAAGTGAAATCCATCTCCCGCTAAGTTGACAAAATGAACGTGTCGCGTTTGTCAACTAAGGGTGGGAAAAAGCTATTGTAATTTTGCCTGCCAGGTGGCATAATATATATTCAATAACAAGGGCCTTTAAGCCCAACAAAGGGAGGGTTATGCGTTTAAAGAATATAGGTATCTACGCATGCGTGGTGGTGGCGCTATTAATGGGTTATATAGTATCCAGTAGCGGCGCGTCTTCAAAATACGCGGCAAAGGTGAATGGCGAAAAGATCAAGACTGAGACACTGGATGTCTCGGTAAGTAATTTTATTGAAAGCCAGAAGATGACGGGTGTTGAGATCAAGGAAGAGGATAAAGAGGCACTGAGAAAGGGAATATTGGAAGAGCTGATATCTGCCGAGTTATTGTACCAGGAGAGTAAATCGGCTGAATTAGGGGATTTGAACGAGGAGGCCAAGGAGCAGTTTGAGAATATCAAGAAAGGTTTTGCCTCGGAAAAGGAATTCAAGGACTTATTAAAGGAGAGAAAGATAAGCGAGAAGGATCTTATGAAAGATATAAAGAAAGGACTTTCTATAAAGTCGTTTTTGGAAAAGGACGTTTATAGGGACATTGTCGTGAGCGAGGCTGACAAGCGAAATGAGTATGAATCAAAGAAGGATAAGCTCGCTATCCCAGAGCAGGTGGGCGCGAGTCATATACTTATTCGCGTTGCGCCGGACGCGGGCGAAGAAGGCAAGGAGAGCGCAAAGGCGCAGATAGACGGGATAAGACAGAGGGCGCTCGCTGGCGAGGATTTTGCAGAGCTGGCAAAGGAGAATTCACAGGATGGCTCAGCGCCGAATGGCGGAGACCTGGGTTATTTTGGCAGGGGCGCTATGGTGAAACCGTTTGAAGACGCGGCGTTTTCTCTGGAGGTGGGCCAGATAAGCGAGGTCGTGGAGACGCAGTTTGGTTATCATATAATAAAGGTTACAGATAAGCAGTCTGCCAAGACATTGACTTATGAAGAGGTGGAATCTGATATCGGGATGTTTTTGTTGAATCAGCGCAGGGGAGAGGTGCTGAACAAGCTTATTGATAAGCTTAGGAGCAATGCAAAGATAAAGGTTTATTAAATCGGAGAAAATCATGAAGAGTGATACGATTAAAAAAGGCATTTCAAGGGTCGGGAATAGGGCGCTTTTGTACGCGACAGGCGTGTGCTCTAGAGATATGCAAAAACCTTTTATAGGCATTGCGTCGAGTTTCAGTGACCTTGTGCCCGGGCATATCCACATGAGGGGGCTTGAGCGCGCGATCGAGAATGGCGTGTACTCAGGCGGCGGCAGGCCGTTTATCTTTGGCGTGCCAGCGATCTGCGACGGCATTGCAATGGGGCATGCTGGTATGAGGTATTCGCTTGCGTCGCGGGAGCTGATTGCGGACGAGATCGAGACAATGGCAGGCGCGTACAGTCTGGATGGTCTGGTGCTTCTGACGAATTGCGACAAGATCACGCCTGGCATGCTCATGGCAAGCGCGCGGGTCAATATACCGACGATCGTTGTCACTGCAGGCCCTATGCTTACCGGGCATTATAAAGGTAAGCGGCTGGACCTGGTGCATGACGCGTTCGAGGCAGTTGGCAGGTATAAAAAAGGTGAGATCACAAAGCATGATCTGGATGAATTAGAGATCAATGCGTGTCCTGGCGCTGGTTCATGCCAGGGACTTTTTACCGCCAACACGATGAACTGCCTCACCGAGACAATGGGCATGTCGCTTCCTGGCTGCGCGACGTCGCTGGCAGTGTCGAGCAGAAAAGCGAGGATCGCGTTTGACAGCGGCGAGCGCATCGTCGAACTTGTTAAGAAAAATATCAGGCCGCGCCAGATCATTAATAAAAAGTCTATTTATAATGCGATCATGGTGGATATGGCGCTGGGAGGGTCTACAAATACGGTTCTGCATCTTGCGGCAATCGCAAAAGAGGCAGGAGTAAAGCTACCTCTGGATACCTTTAATAGGATCAGCCGCAAGACGCCAAAGATCTGTGATCTGAGGCCGAGCGGCGAATATTTTCTCGAGGATCTGGAGATCGCGGGCGGGATCCCGGCTGTCTTGAACAGGCTGAAGGAAGAATTGAATGACAATCCTACTGTAAGCGGCGCGTCTATAAAAAGCATTGCGAGAAGCGCAAAGGTTTACGACGAGGATGTTATTAGACCGTTGGACGATCCTTATAAAGAAGAAGGCGGCATCGCGATTTTAAAGGGAAATATCGCGCCTGAAGGGGCGGTTGTCAAGCAGGGCGGTGTTTCAGAAAGCGCGATGACATTCACGGGCAAGGCAAAGGTCTTTGATTCTGAAGAAGCTGCAATGGCCGCGATTTTAAATAAAAAGATTAAAAAGGGTGACGTTTTGGTTATTAGATACGAGGGTCCGAATGGCGGACCTGGCATGAGGGAGATGCTTTCTCCAACGTCAGCTATCGTGGGCATGGGTCTGTCTGATGATGTCGCGCTTATTACTGATGGCAGATTTTCAGGCGGTACGCACGGGCCATGCATCGGGCATATCAGCCCTGAGGCGTCAAAAGGCGGGCCGATCGCTATTATTAAAAATAATGACAGGATCAATATAGATATTAAAAAGAGGCGGATCAATCTTGATCTGACAAAGAAAGAGATAAGCCAGCGTCTCAAGAAATGGCAACAGCCTAAACCAAAGGTAACGGCTGGCTGGCTTTCGCGATACGCAAAGGCTGTTTCTTCTGCAAGCAAGGGTGCTGTATTAGAGGCATAGCAGAGTATGTCTATGTTCAAGGCTTAGCCTTGAACAGAATTGTTCAAGGCTAAGCCTTGAACATAGTTGGACACAGGAGAGTTCCATGAAATTAACGGGTGCGAAGATACTACTAGAGTCGCTTAGAAAGCAGGGTGTTGAGGTGATGTTCGGCTACCCTGGCGGCGTGGTGCTGCCTATTTTTGACGCGCTCTACGACAGCGACATAAACTTTATACTGACGAGGCACGAACAGGGCGCTGCGCACGCGGCAGACGGTTACGCGCGCGCAACAGGCAGGGTCGGCGTGTGTCTTGCCACTTCTGGTCCGGGCGCGACAAATCTTGTCACAGGTCTTGCAACAGCTAATATGGACTCTGTGCCTGTTGTCGCCTTTACAGGCCAGGTCAGGACTTCATTAATAGGAAATGACGCGTTCCAGGAGGCAGATGTCAGCGGCATAACGCGGCCTATTTCAAAACACAATTATCTTGTGAAGGATGTAAAGAACCTGGCAACAGTCATAAAGAACGCG
>JAHIPS010000026.1 GCA_018902915.1 Candidatus Omnitrophota bacterium
GAATATGCTATTGACGGGTTTTGATGCAGTGGCCGCCTCATCTATTGCGTCAGCATCGTATTCGGCTTCCTCGGTAGAAGTGATAAATACTCTTTTCCAATCAGGGCCTGAAGTTTTATATACGCCTTTCTCCGTGGCCAGAAAAACATCTTCGCCTGAAAACGCGATCCATTTTACGCCTATATCAAAGGTTTTCTGCCAGGTCACGGCATTGTCAATGCTCGTAAAAAGCCCGTCCCTTGTTCCAAGGCAGATCTTGTTAGTGTCAAAAGCGATGTGCAATACGCTTTTATCCTCCCCGCCTATTCCTTTAAATATGTTTTTCCATCCTGACCTGCCGTCAATGCTCATGAATAAGCCATTATCCGTACAGACAAAGGCCCGGGTCTTTGAAATACCTATAAAATTAATGATGCCTGAATCGCCTTTTGCGGAAAACACAACGCCCCATGTTTTTCCGTTGTCTTCGCTTCTGTATAAGCTCTTTTCCGATGCCGCGTAAATAAAATCACCTTTAATGGCCACATCTTTTATGCCCGGCTCTTTGATACCAGGCGCTAACTGCCATGTCTCGTCAGCAAAGGCATTGAGGCAAAAAAGACATAGTGCGAGAGTAAAAATATAGACTCTCATAAAACCCCCTTTGTTTATGATGCCATGCACAGCGCCTGGCGCCATAATATCAGGCACATGAACAGGCAATTTTCTTTCAAAAATTTTTCAGGGAATGGGACTTCTGGAAATGATAACAAGATAGGGTTAGTTTACTACTTGGTTTGGGAATTAATCAATAGACTGTGGGGCAGGAAATTATGACTAGGGGAAAGGGCGATGTTAGTATTTTCACTGTAGGGTGTCCCCAAATAGGATGTCCCCAAATCAGTTAATATCTTTTTTGATTCTGACATTATCTCAGCTATTGTTTCTGAGGAAGGCGTTGCTTGGCGCTCTACGATTAGTCAAGATGAAATGCAACTTCTTACTAGCAAGAAGTTAATCGAAGATAAAAAGTTTCACGTAGTTCAATGGCGGGGCATTACAGATAACCGTTCGTTGGGTAGTCGATTAGATACTATTAATCGTAATATAGAAAGCGGGCTGTAACTAGTCACTATTTGGTCACTGGCGATAAACTTAAAACCACCTTTTGTCCTAACCTCTTGATAATACGATATTAGGTCCTCCAGAGACCGTATTACTAGATTCCCATAGAGTATGTAACCGCGTTATACTGGATAACTATTGCAATCACGCCAATTTATGCCATATGAACGAGGTTATCGCAATATACACGTAATATAATGCAAAATTCGTATAGATTAAGCGTGCTTCAGTGGAATTTCACTATTTAGATTGGTCTTGCCTAGTAGCTCTCCGAGCAGTATAATAATTTAGGTGGTTAAGAATAAGGTGTTCCAAGTTGCGGTGTTAAATAGGAGTAGTGTCAAGATAATTGTACGCTTTCATGCTCGTTCTCTTTGATAACAGTTATATAATAATGCATACCATTGGGTTCTTTGGGTTCTTGTTCTTCCCTGAGCTGGCTTATTATGCCGTATGTCCATAAATTCAGGCTTTTTTCGTTCTTGAAGTAGCCTTGTATTTTTATGCGTCTCCTCACCTCTTCAAGATACCGTTCCAGGTGATTGGTGGTGCTTATTAAGTTCTTATCGTCTTTATGGTCATAATAGACCAGGGTCTCGTAGAAGTCTTTTTTAAAGCATCTTACAGCTTCTGGTTCTATTGTCTCCCATCTCTGTCCCCAAATAGGACGTCCCCAAATCACCCCACGAGGGTATAATTTTCGAAAGGAACTTTAAATGCTAACTCCTGCTTCCAAAATCTCCCTCAAAAAACTGGCATGTGAAGCCGCTTTTATTTCTTCCGGGGTATAGCCTTTTGCTTCGATAGGCCTCATCATTCTTGCTGCGGCAACGCCTAAGACTTCCAGCCTCTCTCTTAAATTCATAGACTGAAAATCTTTCGATATCACTATTATATCGATATCGCTGTCCGTTCTTTCCTGACCTTTTGCAAAAGAACCGTATAGAATGACACGCTCTGTATTAATCCCTAAATTTTTTAAACTCTGTGTATACTCTTTTATTATCCCTTTAATGCGGGGTTCTGTTTTATGCATTTTATTACCTCTTGAGTTTTCTTTAAATATTCTTTGGCTATATTTTTAGGGTAGCTTGAAACGAGCTTTGATAAATCTTCGGGATATCTCGTTACTATGCCAGCATTGTTTATCATCCCTATAAAATCTAATAAATCTAAAGGGAGTTTTATTTTTCCGAGGCCAGTTAAATGGATTAAGTCGTGTGTCTTGGGAGGTACTTTATCGGTTTCTTCGCAAACTACGGCCTTAAGAGCCTTTTCAATCGCCATATGACACATAAAAATGACATAAACATAACGATTCGTCCCAAGCATCTGCTTAGCCGTTATCAAATCATAATCAACCATATCTAACCAATTCTTTGTCTCGCTCTTCATATAGGCGTTATTATATCATATAAATTGTCTATTTCAAGGTCTTATTAGGGTTTGGGAAATATCCCGGCAGGAATCACAAACTCAACCCATGGACACACGAGGGTATAGTCTGCACCTTTAATATGGATTGGTATATCTGTATTATTACAGGGGTTAAACTCAAGGTAGAAAATAGGTGCGGAGCATACTGCTATAGGTAGAGGACTAGAGTTGGTTATTTGGGGCAATAGATTCGAGTTGTTCGCTTAATCTTTGATTAGGGGCAACGTTAGCTCTGTCTTTCTCCCTAGTCTCAACATTCTCTACTGAGGCTAGGGTTTGGCGTGAACTATCTTCACTTTTGACTTTTCTTGCATATGCATATACCCAATTAATAGGTCTTTCTATTGCTGCCTTAACTCCTGCTTCTAGAATCTCGAATCCGTTAGCTTCTAACAGTTTTCTTAATTCATCCAGATTGTAAAACTTAAAGAATCTTTTTTCGCCACCATAAGCTCCTCCCTTTAACACCTTTTCTTCTACATAAACTTCACCCTCTCCTTCTTTAACTCTTACAAATAAAATTCCTTCTTCTGCTAAAACTCTATTATACCCCCTAATCACTCTTTGAGCTTCTTTCTCTGGTATATGCAATAATGAAGCATTATCCCACACTGCATTAAAAGAGCCTTCTGGAAAATCTAAATTTCTTATGTCCATTACGCGAACCTTACCTTCTAAGCCTTCTCTTTTATTAGTTAGTGTAACTGCCTCTTCTGATAAATCGACGCCTATTGTTCTATAATTATTAGCTAAAAACACAAGCATATCTCTCCCAGTGCCACATCCACTATCTAAAACAACGCCACCCCGGGACCTTGTTCCACAAGATTAAAAAGTTTTTCATAGAACGGTGGCAGATTAGCATCTTCGTTCGCCCAAATTTCAGCATATTCGTTCGCATGTTTATCATAAAATTCTACTGTCTCAGCTACTCTACCATTCTCGTCTTTCCGGGTACCATCAAACATAGAATTTACTCTTAGAGAAGATGTAGCATATGCGTCAGAATTGAGAAGCAGGCTAATGTTTATGCAGATAGCTACAATTTCAAAAAATAAGGCTTTTTTAAACTTCCTCATAATCCACCCGAAAAAATAGCCTCTCCTTTTTCCTTAAAGGCTATATTGACTAAATCTGTCTTATTAATATAAATTATAGCATATAAAAGGACGGATGGCAAGGTTTGGAACCGTCTCTTCAGGCATGGCAGGCCTACAAAAAGACGCTCGGCCGCCCCAGCCCTGAAGAGCTAGAAGCGATTGACATAGCGCGATTATGTCAGTATAATTTTTATATATGCGGAAGCGCGATACGTGGAAATCAAGACTGGGTATTATAATGGCTGTTTCCGGAAGCGCTGTAGGCCTGGGTAATTTTCTGCGCTTCCCGGTGCAGGCTGCGCAGAATGGCGGCGGCGCGTTCATGATACCGTATTTTATCTCCCTCCTCCTGCTAGGTATACCTCTAATGTGGATAGAATGGACTGCCGGAAGATTCGGCGGCGGATTCGGACATGGCACAGCGCCCGGCATATTCCACACCATGTGGGAAAAGAATAGATTCATAAAATACTTTGGTGTAATAGGCATCTTCGGCCCGCTTGTAATATTTATCTACTATAATTACATAGCTTCGTGGACGCTTGCCTACGCTGTTTTCTCAGCAGTGGGAAAATACGGACAGGCGGCTGACCAGGAAAGCATGGTTTCTCTCCTTAAGGGCTTTCAGGGCATCGAGAAAAATGAATTCTTCTCTAATCTGCAGTACGCGTATTTATTTTTCCTTGTAACATTTGTGATTAATATCTTCATCATATATAAAGGCATCTCAGGCGGCATTGAAAAATTATGCAAATTCGCAATGCCAACGCTTTTCATATTTGGCGGGATAATCGCTGTCAGGGTCTTAACGCTTGGCGCGCCTGATCCCACAAGACCTGGCTGGAATGTATTAAACGGGCTTGGCTTTCTGTGGAACCCTGATTTTTCAGCATTAAAAGACGCAAAGGTCTGGCTTGCTGCAGCTGGCCAGATATTTTTCACGCTTAGTGTAGGTATAGGCGTGATACTGACATACGCGAGTTACCTTAAAAGGACGGATGACGTGGCTCTTTCAGGCCTCACAGCTGCGAGCACGAATGAATTCGCTGAAATCATAATCGGCTCCTCCATTGTAATACCGGCGGCTTATATATTTTTTGGACCGCACCAGATACAGAACATTGCAGCTGGCGGCGCATTTAACTTAGGATTTGTAACAATGCCTCTTGTATTTCAGAAGATCGCCTTAAGCGCATTCTTTGGCTGTTTATGGTTCTCGCTGCTATTTTTAGCTGGCATCACATCCTCTGTGTCTCTTGCCCAGCCTTCTATCGCGTTCCTCGAGGATGAATTCAGGATCTCAAAGAAAAGGGCTGTTATAATCTTTGGCATAGTATCGTTTATACTCTGCCAGCCAGCTATATTTTTCTTAAAACACGGCGCGGTAAACGAGCTGGACTTCTGGGGCGGGACATTCTGTCTCGTGCTTTTCGCTACAGTGGAAACAATCCTTTTCGGCTGGGTATTTGGAATTGAAAAGGCATGGGAAGAGATACACCACGGCGCGGACATGAAGATCCCTAAAATCTACAAATTTATAATAAGGTATATAACGCCTCTATTTCTGTTCTCTATCCTCGGCTTCTGGTTCTACCAGCAGGGGATACCTACGATACTTATGAAAGGCGTGGATCAAATCGATAAGCCGTATGTACTGGGCATACGGCTTATGCTTTTGGGAATGTTTGTGGTTCTCGCCATTATGGTAAAGATTGCGTGGCGCAAAAGGCCACAAAGGAAGGCTAATAAATGAACGTTTTCGGCTGGCTAATATTATCTATATCCTGGCTAAGTATAATATTACTCACCATATTCTGCTTCCGAAGGATTTTATCTAAAAAGAATTAATCTTATCCTATAATAATAGCTTCTGTAGGGCACTCGTCTTTTGACTGCTTACAGCTCTCTTCTTGGGCAGCTGGAACAGCAGGTGTCTTTACAACAGCTTTATCTTCCTGCATCTCAAAAATATCCGGGCTTGTATTCACGCACAAACCGCAACCAACACATAATTCCGCATCTACCTTAACGTTCATCTTTCATTCTCCTTTCTCAAAACAAATTCCCTGAACATTCTGTCAGGTATATCAAAAGAACCTTTCTGATCTCTTATTATGATACCTTTTTCTTCCAATCTGTAAAGAAAATTTTTGATGTTCGCAATGGGAAACTTTTTGGCATGAGGCCCCACTATCATCATCTCCCTGAACTCTTTTATTGAAAGAGGCCTTTTCTCTTCAGCCAATATCTTTAACAGATCCTTTTCTCTGTCGCTCGCCTTGGTAAGCAACATGCTAAAATAATCCCTGCCTAATTCCTTTAGTGTATTATTGAGCGCATTGTCCCATGATTCATCGCTCACCCTGCCTTCTATCTGGCCGTCGTAGAGATGGCTTGATAAAAGCTGCACCTCGTAAGGATGACCTCCGGTATATTCAAAGACCCTGTCCTTTACGCCCTCGCTAAACTCAACGCCTGTATCTTCGAGGGTCCTACCCACGGTCCTTGTAACGTCCTCCCTGTCCAGGTTCTCGACATTCAGCCGTTTCCTGAAAAACCTGCCCACAGGATCGTGTTTGTCCAAAAAAGTCGACCAGCCGGCCGGCGTAGAAGAAAGCACGAATAAAAACTTCGTATTTTGAACGACCTCTTCTTTGCTTAAAACCGCTCTCAGGATATCTATTGTATTTGATATAGGCAAAAGATTCTGCAGGTCATCCACCATGACCACTGCTAATTTTGCATCCAGTGTCTTCCACAGCTCGAGCAAAAACTTTGTAAACTGGGACTGCGCCTGGAGAAGCGTCTTCTTTTTTGAAAATAGACCCAAAAATCTTTCTTGATCAAGGCCTGCCTTAGGAAAACCCATAAGCATCTCTTCAGCAATAAGATAGATCGCATCCAGGGGTTTATCGCCTTTCGTAAATCTGGACATTGAACACATGCACGCAGGATATCCTGCCTCCTGCACTATCCTTCTGAATTGCTTTAATAAAGAAGTCTTTCCAATGCCCCATTCTCCCAGAGTCACTAAATGGTTCGGCCTGACTGATATTGCCGCTTCCAGGCCAGACTTAAAATCAGACAGGCCCTGCTCCCTGCCGCCAAATACCCGGGGTTCCCAGCCTGATTGAGGCGTAAAAGGATTAGGTTTTATCATTTTGCTTTCCTAACTTTATCGCTTATGGTAGATTATAGATATGATTATAAAGAGGGATCCTGACATTATCAAGTGTTATTTTGAGGACGAATCAGGTCTGGCCGGCGGACATGCCGAGGAACTGCTTGAGCCTGAGAATGAAAAAGACGCTATAGATATACTGCGAGATGCTGCCAGCAAAGGAACTCCACTGGCAATCTCTGGAGGAGGAACAGGCGTAACCGGAGCCAGGGTGCCTTTTGGCGGTTCGATCCTGGCAACGGATTCACTCAATAAAATTATAAATATTGACGAGAAAAACCTTTTCGCGACTCTCCAGCCAGGCGTAAGACTATCTGAATTTCAAACAGAGCTTTCTAAAAAAGGGCTTGCGTATCTACCTGACCCCACAGAGCCAAACGCATTCTTGGGCGGCACCATCTCCACAAACGCGTGCGGCGCAAAAGGGTTTAGGTATGGCCCTACGCGTAATTACATAAAAAGACTGAGGATAGCGCTGTCAACAGGCGATATCCTGGATATAAAACGGGGGGAATTTTTTGCCAAAAAAGGCGAGATCGTGTCGTTAAAATCGGCAAATAAAAAAATAAGGATCCCTACCTACTCTATGCCGGCTATAAAAAACGCGGCAGGATATTATGTAAAAGATGACATGGATATCGTGGATCTTTTCATAGGCCATGAGGGCACCCTGGGTCTTATTTTAGAGGCTGATGTGGCTATAGGTAAAAACCTCGGGCCTATAATGAGTTTTTTCAGCTTCTTCCCAAGCGAAAAAGACGCGCTAAACTTTGTGAAAGAGGCCAGATCCAGACAAGCGCTTTCGCTCGAATACATGGATGTAAACTCTTTGAATCTCCTACGCGCTAAACATAAAAATATCCCGCCAGACTCAAAGGCCATGATCTATTTTGAGCAGGATTATAAAAAAGAGAGCGAGGCTAAAACAATGGACTCATGGACGGATCTTTTGGAAAAATATAACTTCGACTCTGAAAGATCATATTTTGCAGACTCTGAAAAAGAGAGGGAAAAACTGAAAGAATTCAGACATGCCCTGCCAGAGACAATAAACGAGATCGTAAAACGCAATAAACTCCCCAAGGTAGGGACAGATATTGCGGTGCCTGAAAATGCATTCGGCGAGATGTTCGAATTCTATAAAGAAAAACTCCATTCCTCTAACATAGATTTTGTAATATTCGGCCACATGGGCGAAAACCACATGCATGTGAATCTACTTCCAAAAACAGAGGCGGAATTCGCTAAAAGCCGCTCTCTGTATATGGAATTCGTGAAAAAGGCGGTGAGTCTTGGAGGAACGGTTTCAGCAGAACACGGCATAGGCAAGCTAAAACATGCATTTTTAGAGGCCATGTACGGGAGAAAGGCTCTCGAAGAAATGGCAATGCTTAAAAAATCCCTGGACCCGGCATGCATCCTGGGCCTAGACAACATATTTTCAAAGGAACTCCTTTCATGAAAACAATAATCGCTGTGCCTGATTTTACGCGAAAAGCGCATCTAAAAAAGGTGCTCCCGTTTGTCCTGGATAAATTAAAAGGACAGGATATAGAAATAATAATAGCCACGGGGTTACACCGGCCACCCACAAAAAATGAGATAAAAACCAACCTTGGAAACATCGTAAATCGGGTAAAAATAAGCGTGCATGATCATAAATCAGTCGCGTACTTTGGAAAAACAAAAAAAGGCATACCTGTATATTTAAATAAAAAATTAAAAACTGCCGATTCAATAATAACAGTAGGTGTGGTAGAGCCGCATCTATATGCAGGATATAGCGGTGGAACAAAGGTAGTATCAATAGGCCTGGCAGGTGAAAAAACAATAAACGCCACGCATCACCCAAGATTCCTTGATGATCCTGGAACAAAGATATGCTCGATAAAAAATAATCCTTTCAGGGATTTTATAGAAGAATCATCGAGCCCCCTTCCTATCAGATATTCGCTGAATATAGCTAATAATAAAACATTCTGGGGCAGACCTGCTATTTCCTTTAAAAAAGCTGTAAAATACTCTCAAAAAATATCTGAGAAAAAAATAAACAAGGCATTTGACGTTATAATATGCAATATACCTAAAGAAAAAGGCGTAAATATCTACCAGGCATCACGCGCCTTTAACTATGTAGCGAATACAAAGAGAAGCGTTTTAAAGAAAGACTCTCTGATCCTTGTAAGGGCGGGTTTGGAAGAAGGGTTCGGAAAAGGCCTTGGAGAAAAACGTTTCATGAATAAAATGCTAAAAATGAAATCGCCCGGGAAATTAATAGGAGAGATCAAAAAAGGAGGCTGCCTTGCAGGAGAACACCGGGCGTATATGGTGGCAAAGGCCATGAAAAAAGCCAAATTGGGATTTGTCTCAGAGAGGGCTTACCTATATAAAAACAAAGGTCTCCCGTTCTTATTTTTCAAAGAACTTAAAGAGGCCCGCGCATTTATAAAAAACCATTTCAAAAAACAACCTAACATTCTCTACCTAAAAAACGCCTTCACCTCAATCCTAACCTCTTAAGTTGACAATCTCGACACGCTCGTTTTGTCAACTTAAGTTAAAAGTCGCGGCTGATACCGATAGCAAACTCTTCGCCGTCCAGTAAGCCAGTTTCTAAATTTATCTTTGTCGTGTTGTTTAGCCAGTAATCCATGCCTACAATAACGCCGTAGTAATTTTCCGACTGGATGCGCTTTCTGTCCTGTTCATTGACCCACTTTATAAAATCAACTGTGCCATATCTTGCGCCTAGATATGGAACAAAATCTCCAATAACCTTAGAAACAATTATACTCCCCTGCCATTCATCTATTATTGTTTCATGTTTCTCGCCGGCCTGATTCTTCGCGTCTGGATGCACACTTACGTGCTGAAATCCAACAACGCTCTTTATCCCCCAGTCTTCATTCTCGTATCCTTTTATCCTAAACCCATATGCCCCTGCAAAGTTAGTGCTATAATCCATGTCGTCATTCCCTTTAGTCCTGTCCCAGTGTACATCTCCGACCCCTGCCTTGCCGTCAAAACAAAGCCATTCAAAAATCCCATAAGAGAGTGTAAAAAAATATCTGTTGCCGTTCGTAGCGCCCTCATCATTATCCAGATCCCTGTCTATAAGAAAATTTCCTTCCAGCCCGCATGTAAAATGCCTCTTCTCAGGCATATGCGTCCCATACCCAGGCGCTGCATATGAAACCCGATATGCTAAAACAAGAAGCGCGAATAATATTAAAATCTTGCCTCTGCCAGTAGCTCTAAATCCTTCCATAAACTCCCGCTCTTTAATATTACCACAATAACCTTACGCCATCTATTATACTGGATATATCCGGCAAAACAATGCCTGGCCTTTTTTGTATATCCGGTCTTGCCTGAAATCATATACGGTGTATCGTTCCACAAGCTCTTATTGTGATTCTTCAGCTTTATTTTCCTGCCGCTGTTAACCTCTTCTATCTCGTCCTCTTTCATCTTCACGATCTCTGCAAATTTTCTGTATTTCATTGCCTCGCGCACTATCAATGCCAGATCATACGCTGTGGAATACTGGCCTTCTGCTGGTAGGCCGTTAGAATTCTTAAAGTTTGTGTTCTTCGCGCCTATTGTCTGCGCGGTCTCGTTCATCATGTTTACAAATTCTTCCTCTGAACCCGCCACACCCTCAGCGAGCGCGACACTAGCGTCATTCCCTGAATTCAAAAGAAGCGCCTTGAGCAGATCCTCCATGAGATATGCCTCTCTCTCTTTGATATATACCTTTGAGGCCTCCATGGAACTCGCGAATCTACTTACAGCTACCTTTTTCTCGAGATGTGAGTTTTTTAAAACAACGAGCGCTGTCATTATCTTTGTGGTAGAGGCAGGCGGAAGTCTAAGATGGGGGTTTTTGGAATATACAATCCTTTTTGTAAGCGGGCTGATAAGAACTGCGGATTCCGAGCTTAAAGAAAGATCTTTCCTCGAGCAAGAAAGCGTGGTTAAAAAGAAAAGTGATATGAGCGGGATTAAAAGAAAACGTTTAGGCATTTATATCAGGGTGTATGTCTCGCATTTCCCTTGAAACATCGCCAAGCGCTCCCCTTGCGCGCTCAAGCTCGATGGCAAGCCTGTTAGTTATCGTAAGGTGCTTATGGGAAAGAAGCGCAAAAAGCATGTTGAGCATAGAGAATAAAAATAAAAATATATCGATCTTTGTCTTCAAAAGAAAATACACGAGAAAACATACCCCCATTACAATAAGATATATATTGACCCTCCCGACTACGGTGATAAACACCTCTTCGTTTGTCATCTGTTTCATACCACACCTCCATCAATATATCTATTCGTAATTGGCATGCGTCTGTCTTTCCCAAATGAGCAAGGGGTAATCTTTATGCCAGGCGGCGCCTGGCGTCTCTTGTACTCATTAACATCGATCATCCTTAAGACCTTCTTAACAACATCCTTTTTTCCTATTTTCTTTACAATATCATTGAACGAACTACCCTCCTCGATATACAAACCAATAATCTCATCTAGTATCTTATAAGCGGGCAAGCTATCCTGGTCCTTTTGGCCAGGCCTCAATTCCGCAGAAGGAGGCCTTTTAAAAACACTCTTCGGAATAACAGTCTTTCCTTTTCTATTATTTACATGCCTTGCCAATTTATAGACAAGATTCTTGAGTATGTCCTTGATAACTGCGAATCCCCCTGCCATGTCCCCGTATAATGTGCAGTATCCCACGCTCGTCTCGCTTTTATTCCCGGTATTAAGCACCAGGCACCCGAATTTATTGGAAAACGCCATTAAGATATTACCGCGTATCCTCGCCTGTATGTTTTCTTCTGTTATATCAGGATCCATGCCGGTAAAGTGACTGCTCAATGTATCGATATACGCGTCAAAGACTTTATCTATGTTTACCTTTGCAAACCTTATTCCAAGATTTTTAGCAATCCTTCCTGCATCATCCTGTGTGTCTTTTGAAGAATATTTCGACGGCATGGAAAAAGCTATTACATTTGCCTTGCCCAGCGCATCTACTGCAAGGGCTGCCACCAACGCGGAATCTATTCCCCCCGAAAGGCCAAGCGCCACCTTTTTGAAATTATTCTTTTTTACATAATCACGGATACCTACAAGAAGGGCGAAATATATCTCCTCGATTCCTTTTATGTCTTTAACAGTCTGTTTGGGCAAGGCGCATTTTTTCTTTTTGGCTGTATAATCTATGGTTATACTTTTTGCCTTTGCCTTTCTAGTCTTGAGAGGTGCGATCGGTAAATCGCAAAACATTAGATCCTCTTCAAACGCCTTTGCCTGTGAAATAAGCTTGCCATCTTTACTGAAGATAGCGCTCCTGCCGTCAAAAACCAATTCATCCTGGCCGCCGATAAGATTGCAGTAGGCGATAGGAAGCTTGAAACTATCTATCTTTTTAGCCAATACAGCATGCCTCTCCTTGACCTTATCCACATGATACGGGGAAGCTGAAATATTGACGAGAAACTGCACCTGTTTCAAAACCTGTTTTGTCGTAAGGTCTTCTCTCGAGGCCCATATGTCCTCGCATATATTGACGCAAAACGAAAAATCTCTGGTCCTTAAAATGGCGTTTTCTGTCCCTGGCTTAAAATATCTTTTTTCATCAAAGACGCTGTAATTGGGCAGCTCCATTTTATGATATTTGTAGTAGATTTTTTTGTTGCTGATAACTGCCGCGCTATTATAGACACCTTTTTTATCCTGATCTACAAAACCCAGCACCACCACTATATCCTTTGTGGCCTTTTGAATAGCGTCCAGGCATTTGAGGTTTTCTTTTATAAAATGAGGTTTTAAAACCAGGCCTTCTGGAGGGTACCCGGTTATGGTAAGCTCTGGAAACGCGATAATGTCCGTATCCTTCTTAGCTGCGCGCTCTATGCAGAACAATACCTTTTCTGTATTGCCTAAAAGATCTCCCACTATTGTATTTATCTGCGCTATGGCAAGTCTTAGAGTGTCCACGATATAGCCTCTATTGCAAAAGTCACCTATTTCGTATATACTGTATACAATAAAGATTCTATCATAATTCCAAAAAATAGGCAAACATGTATAAATTCTTAATTTTATTCCTGATTATATTATTGGCCGCATTTACCTCTATGGCAAATGCTATGGAAATCAAGGAAGACGACAAGAACCAAGACGGAAAAACTGATCTGTGGATATTCTACGAAGACAAAAGGCCTGTAAAAATAGAAAGGGATAGCGACGCGGATGGAAGATTAGAAACTATATTTGATATAAGCGACAGGCAGACGCAGACTAATACGATAAAAAGAATTGAGGTATTGAAGGAAGATTTACCTGAGTAAGAATAGGCCTAATACTACAAATATCACGCCACCTGCTTTAACGAGCGTAAACCCCTCTCCCAGAAAAATAACTCCTAACAAAAACGCAAACAATGGATATGTCCCTGCTATTGGCACAAGCTTTGAGACTTCGCCTATCTTAAGCGCATTATAGAAAAATATCTGCCCTACAATACTCGCCATGATCCCGCTAACCACCAGCAGAAATATTGTGCGGGGGTCTGCCTTGAACGCGAGCCTTAGCGCGTCATTATTAAATATAGCCAGTATAAAAAGGCCTATTATCACGCCGAATGAACGTATAAGCACCCCTGCCAGAGGCGCTATCCTTGAAACCCCCATCTTCTCCAGTATAGGCACAGCCCCCCATACAACCGCTGTCGCTAACGCAAAATAAAATGCCTTCATAATCCCCTCCGTAGGTTTAATAATAAGATAGCATAACGGCGCTATAAATGGAATAAAATAATGACTGTCTGAGACGTTACAGTGATCTCTCCTGTCAGGGGAGCCTGCTTGCTTCGGACAGACAAAAGTCTTTTATTATAGCAAAATCCAATATATAATGCTTACATGTTCAAGGCTGGTAAGGTCGCGATAATCGGAAGGCCCAATGTGGGGAAATCCACACTCATTAACGCGCTTATTAAGGAAAAGCTCTGTATAGTTTCTCAAAAACCAGAGACGACGCGGGATAATATCCAGGGTATTATATCTGGCAAGGATTTTCAGGTAGTATTCATAGACACGCCTGGTATGCACAAGCCCAAGAACCTGCTTGGAAAATCAATGGTGCGCAGGGCCTCATCCACGTTTCTCGAGGTGGATATTGTCCTGGCGCTGATCGACTCGTACAGCGGCATAACGCAGGAAGACAAAAGAATCTTTAGCGAGCTTCCTTCTCAAAAAATAAATTTCCTCGTCATAAATAAAATCGACAATATCAACAAGTGTCAGGTCCTCCCTATTATTGAACGGGCGCAAAAATATTCCTTTAAAGAAATCATACCTATATCTGCAAAAAAATTAGACGGCACTGATATCGTGTTTAAAAAAATCCTGGAATACCTGCCCGAGGGCTTTCCTATGTTTCCCGAGGATCAGTTGAGCGACAAAAACGAAAGATTCCTCGTGCAGGAGCTTATAAGGGAAAAGGTGCTTGAGGTGACGCGTCAGGAAATACCGCACTCGATAGCTGTGGGTATCGAAGAGATGAAAGATAGAAAAGACAAAGACATATATTATATAAGGGCCAATATATACGTAGAGAAAGATAGTCAAAAGGCAATAGTAATCGGGAAAAAAGGCCGGATGTTAAAAAAGATCGGAGAAAACTCTAGGAAAGAAATAGAGAGTTTCCTGAAAAAAAAGGTCTTTCTGGATTTATGGGTTAAGGTCTATGAAAATTGGCGTAAGGATCCTTTTGCGCTGAAGAACCTGGGTTATTAATACAGGCTGTGGAGTTTCAGTAAATCCTTATTCTTAAAAATATTCTCCTTTGTATCAAACGCCGCTATCGAACCCTTATCCATTATCGCCACCTTGTTGCATATGGATTTCACCATGTCAATATCGTGAGACGCTATAATCTTTGTAATGTCAGTGGCGCTTAGAAATTTTATGAATTCCTTCCTGTGCTTCGGGTCAAGGTTCCCGGTCGGTTCGTCCAATACCAGGATCTCAGGGTTCATTGATAAAACAGTAGCAAGGGAGATCCTTTTCTTCTCGCCATAGCTCAAATGATGGCTGATCCTTTCTTTATACTCTTTCATGTCTACTGAGTCGAGCGCGCCATCCACTCTCTTTTGGACCTCGCCTGTTCCCATATCCATGTTCACCGGCCCGAAGGCAACGTCGTCAAAAACAGTCGGCATAAAAAGCTGGTCATCCGGGTCCTGGAATACAAGACCGACCTTGGAGCGTATGACGCTTAAATTTTTCTCGTCGACAGTCAGGCCGCCGATCTTTACAGAGCTATTGCCGTTTAAAATGCCATTCAGATGCAGAAGAAGTGTAGTTTTTCCGGCGCCGTTAGGCCCGAGGATACCCACGCAGTCGCCCATGAATACACTAAGGTTTACATTATCCAACGCGGCCGTTCCATCAGGATAGCTATAACTCAGGTTTTTTATCTCGATAATTTTTTCCATATCAGTCCAATGTCTTTATCTCTCCATTGAATCCCCGCGAGCACATCGAAAGATACACCCTCTCTGCCCTTTCATATGAACGGACAAAAAGAACGCCTATTATATTAGACAATACCTTTACCGTATCCCATCTCCCGACCCTGCCTAAACTGCGGCTGTCCCTCGCCCTCTGCATCCTGTGGAATTCATCAATAAGAACAAAGAGATACCTGTACATGAAAGACATTATCATTATAAATATACTGGGCACCTTCATCCGCTCCATGGCCTTTAACAATCTGGGGAATTTCGTTGTAGAGGTAAGCATTGTCATACAGAAAATAGACAGATACGACTTTATCAGTATGCCGGTGAATAGGGCCAATCCATCTTTACCTTTCATAAAAGGTATGGACAGGGCTACCAGGGCAACAAACGGGATTACAATAAGAGTTTTTTTAAAGACGAATGATGAGGGGACCTTTGAGACAGCCAGAAGAATCAAAAGCGCCAGGCCATATAAAGCAAAAGATAAATATGCCGTCGGATTTGACAAAACTACTGCGAAAATAAAAATAAAAGACACTATCACCTTTGCTCTCGGATCCAGCCCGTGAAGAAAGCTATCCAGCCCGGCATATTTATCTATATACGAATGCTGCATATTATCTCTTTATTGCTGCGCCTACCCCGTAAGCCACGCCAAAGACAATCAATGTTCCCATGATCCCGGCAAAGCCTGTAGCAAAACCTTCGTTATGTACGCCCGGCCATACATAATCAGGAAGGGGAGAAATAAATGCTGGTTCTGCCTCTCCCTTTTCCAAAAATCCCTTATCATCCGCAACCTTTTCCAGACCGTCAGGAGAGCTGGATGCAAAAGGTGATATAAAAAAAGCTAATATTAAAGAAACTGCAAGCCACAGTAAAATTTCTTTCTTATTCATATTAAGCATCCTCCTTATTATATATCAAGTCAGGCCTTGTTTTCAAAACAAAACCTACGACAAGGACTGAAATAACAGCCTCGCCTATGCCTATCAACATGTGGACCAGCGCCATTGCGGGAAGCGCTAATCTCAAAGGTGATGTTCCTGAAATCGCAAGCTGGACCGCGCACACACTGGAGGCCAGCACTACAGAAGCCCATGCTGCTACAGCCGTGCCTGCAAGAATCCCTTTCTCGCTGCCAATTGCCTTTCTTATCAAATTATAAATCATGTACCCACCCATAGCACCTACAAACGACATATTGAATATATTTGCGCCGAGCGCTGTAAGTCCGCCATCCTGAAATACAAGACACTGTATAGTTAAAACCACGGCGATAACTATTGCGCCTGCGTAAGGACCTAATAACACTGCTGCCAAGACCCCGCCTAACAGGTGTCCGGAGGTACCTGCTACCACAGGAAAATTCAGCATCTGCCCTGCAAATATAAAAGCAGCCATTACTCCCATTAAAGGTATCATCTTATCCTTTAATGCGCCCGAGACACGCCTGATACAATATCCGAGCCCGCTTACTGATATAACCCACGCAGGCGCCCATGTATTTACAGCTAAAAATCCGTCCGGTATATGCATTTTCCCCTCCTTTAAAAATCAACCTGCCCTTTCATTCCCACTACAGTTATGGTGTCGTTCCCGTTGGAGGCATCGTCGCCGTAAGGATTCCAGATAATCTGGACATCCGGGGTCATTGTAAGATGATCGTTCACCTTATAATTATAATATGCCTCGAAATGACCCTCGTCCTCTGCGTTCAAATTGCTTCCCGCGTCCTTGTATTTATCCGAAGGTATTGCCTGGCCGACTGCAATACCAAAAATATCGCCTTCCCTGCCCCAGCCAGAGCCTGTGAACTGAAGACCTGCGCTCCAGGCGTGTTCCAGAGAAAAACTCTCGTCGTTGAGATAGACGTCAGGATCCTGCCACCCGTAACGTAAAAACGCACCCACGCTGTCGCTTAATTCCTGGTCAAAGCTTATGCCAAAACCATACATCTCTTCCTTTGTCCTGATAGAATCGTTCCACTTTGTATGCTCCCGGTCACTCAGCCAGCCAAGAAATCTGTAGTTGCCGGATCTATCAAATATACCTGGCTTTAGATTTAACTGTGCTGCATAAAATCCATCATCCGCTATATCTTCCCAATCATTATCACCATCCATCATTAAAAGCTGGATATCTACAATATCTCCTGGCTCAAGATTCAGCCGTAACCCCGCAGTATTATCAGGTATCTCTATGGTTGGAGAGTTTCGAAAAATCCTTCCTAGAAATTGGGTGCATTCGTCATTTGCGTATTCATTCGTATCAACCAATATAGTACCATCTATCTTACCAGCCATGAGTGAGGCCGGAATCGACTGGAAAGCGTGTTCATACCATGCCTCTGCGACCGCCAGAGAGCTATCAGAATCATCTGCGTCTCTATTGACATTACTAAAGACCCGCAATTCGTCCTCCACGCCAGCACCGTCACCTGTTTCAATACCTATGAACGCCTTTCCGTAATCTTCGAATTCTTTCTCGAACATCAGGTTAATTGAATATGAAGCATCGGTAACATCTTCTCCTTTTTGCGAAAGGCCATCTCCGTTGGCATTGTCTGTTCCCTGCACCACAAAAGTAGCGCCTGCTTTTATATTCAGGCATCCCAAGGCAAGCCTGGTTAAATCCTCCACTGTCCCATCTGTCAATTGAACAGTAGGAGTTGCTTCTTTCTCAGCAAGCCTTTGCTCGAGTTCATTAATCCTCTCTTCCTGATTTCTAATCTGCTCTCTCAGTGTCCTGATTTCACCCAGTATATCGTCATCTGAAACCTCTGCAAAAATAACCTGCCCTGACAACAACAAAATACACGCTGCGAACATTAAAACCTTTCTAAACATCACCCCTCCTTTCTTGCTACTTTTTTACTTTTCGTGCTACCAAGATACAAAAAAATTTATCTAAAGCTCTTTCCCGAGCGTTGTAAGAGTAAGTGAGCCGTGCTTTACGCCTTTGACAGCGCGCAATTTATCCGCAAGCACCTTGATCTTATCCGATTTACCTTTAACTATAATAACCTCCAGGCAATTATGGTGATCTAAATGGGCATGCTGGCTTGCGACAATCATATCCTGATAATCGTGCTGTATATCCACTATCACGTCCATAAGCTCTCTTTTGTGATGGTCATATACGATAGATATCGCTCCTGCAACTTCCTTACCTTTTTTCCATTCTTCCTTTACAAGGCTGTCACGTATCAGATCTCTTATTGCCTCGGAGCGGTTAGAATATTTTTTCTCTTTGATAAGCCTGTCAAAATCCTTCAAAAGGTGCTCTTCCAGCGATATACCAAACCTTATAACCCCTGCCATCAGTCCTCCAGTGTTACTTTTCTAAAAATTATAGCACAATCTCTGGAATTGTCAACCAATTTCTTTACATTTTACAATGAAGAAGTGTAAAGTTGTTTAGGTCAGCCCAGGTAGATGTCTATCCTTGAGACTTTTTTATCCCGTATGTCCTGGGAATAAGGCGGGTCTATTATGTCTTTCTTTATTTCTACTTTCTTGCCGCTGTCGTATCTTATGACAATAAAGCGGGTCTTCACCGGATTGCTTCCGGCTGTGTTCTTCAACCTGGGATTATGATAAATGACCGTGGTCTTTCCTAAAAACTTAAAAGCAAAACTATTTTTAGGGAATCCGCCCTGCGGTTTCCTGGTAAAAAGCCATGACGGCAAAACCGGCCTGAATCTCAAAGACAACTCACCTTCTTTATTCAAGAAAAACGGCCTCTCCCCGACATTCATCAATAACCATATGCTGAGCATCTCTGCTGTAGAACCGCTGAGCCTTGCCACAAATCCCTTGCCATGCATTTTATTATCCGGGAATGAGCTAGAGACAATAAAGGATGAGTTCTCAAAAATGCTTCTCCCGTAAACCTCTGGCGCCTGAAATGGAATCAAAAGCGTCCTGAACTCCTTAAAAAATTCGCTATAGAGTCCTGCCCTTAAGATCTCCAGGAGATACTTGTATTCCATGTGCATCCATATGGATTCGTTTTCCAGCCAGCCTGGCGTAAACACGCTGGAGCGACCCACCTCTTTTGAAACACCTTGCAGAGATTCATTGATCTTGTACATCTTTAATTTTTTATCATATAGCCCTGTCTTTTTTAAGGCCGCGTACAAAGTCCTTATCTTCTTTGTATCTCTTTCCACCTTCATAGCACGAACTATACCCTCAAGAAAGAGCGGAACCTGCGTAGTCTTGAATGCCGTCGGCATCACCAAAGGAAGATTTTTTATTGGGTCGCGTTTATTTATACTCTTAAATTTCGTGACCTCGTTTATAAAATAGGTGGCGTATGTCTTTTTAGACGGGATGTATGCCTTTTTAATAGCCTGATTGATTTTTGAAAGAAATATATCGAGAACCTGGTCTAATTCTTCCACGCTGAATGTCTTCTCTGCGCCGCTAAACCCGAACTTCACCTTCTCCCTGTACTTTTCCTTTATAGAACTGGCCTTATCCCAATAATGAAAATCCTTATTTTTTGAAGAAAGCCTTGCCTGCGATTTGATAATGGCTTCTATCTTTTTCAAAAAATCATAGATCTCTTCAGGCGCCTTGACCTTGCAGCTATCGCCTGGTTCCAGCGCCTTTAATGAGTCCAATATAAAGATTATCTGTCTCTTCAGCTCAAAGACCTCAGGCGTGGAAGAACCAAAGAGCCCGGGCAGGCCATTCATGGAATCGCACCAACCTGGCTTGTCAGCCTCCATCTCGATACCTTTGCCAGACGGATCTATAGAGGAAATCTTATTTACTATCAGACATAACATCTTTACTAAAAGCGTGGTCTTGTAGATCTCTCCTTCGCCTCTACGCGTCCTCGCGAGATGCGGATCTTTCCTGCGTCGTTTTATAAGTTCTTCTTTTTTGCTGTCGCGGCCCAGTGAATTATACTGCCTGACCTTATTATCCCCGTTTAATAAACACCTTTCTGAACGCGGCTTAACGCAATAAAAACTATCATAAAAGGTAAATTCTTTTTTTCCTAAGAGTATCTCTCTTAATCTTTCAGGATATACGGAGATGTAACTTTCTACCAGATCAAGATTATAAGTCCAGTGATCCACCCAATATCCCTCTCCATGCTCCGCCTCGTAAATAGTCTCGCAATGCTTCAAGACCTCGCACAGTAAGGCATGCCACGAACCTTTCAGTTTTATTCCCAATGCCTCCATCTTTACAAACAGCTCTCCGGGACTAAAATCACTGCAAAGTATTTTCTCGACCTTATTAAAATCCCCGGCATCGATCTTGCCTTTTAACGCATCGTCTAATACACCGTGATTTTTGAGCCTGAACTTCACGCCGCGCAAAACAAGCGGGTTAAAACCATCTGCCTGCACCAGGCTATAAAAATGCAATATATTGGAATCCTTTACGTCCGGGTTAAACAAGACATCATTCCTGCGATTCTGGTTCATGTCCCTGAAGTTACCATTTCCTTGAGAAAAATAAGTGGGGTCTATATAAAACCTGTTGTAATCCCTTTCCAGGTCGCCGTGCTTTCTTGAATAGACATAAAAGGTCTGTGACCGGTCTGCGCATGTCACCGGATAGCCTCCGCGCAGCAGATTATCAAGGAAAGTCTGAGAGCAGTAAAAATCATATTTTTTCTCACCCGAGGCAGTAAATATGTCCTCCTGCAATTTCTGTATAATATCCCTGTTTTGGGTACTTTTGTCTCTAAAGAACTGCTCTTTTCTCAGACGAGAAACCAGGGAGTTCAGCTTTTCCTTGGAGTTTATGTGGCCCAGGAGAGAATAAAGCACGACCTTTTTAGCCTTGCCTATTCTTAACTCAGCATGAGACATGGCACAGGGAAGTTTATTCTGGCCTATTTGGCCGGATGGCACCTTAAAACCTTTATCATTTACAAAATTAACCGGATATGAAAAATCATTTGTCTGGCCGAAAATCAGTTCCGGATCGACAAAGACAGGAAGCCTGGTAGTGCCCTTTCCTCCGCTCGCCAACGACGCCAAATAAAAATTGCCTTCGTTAATAAACGCGGTCTCGGATATGTCGCTCGGGTCCACATTTAACCTGTAAAACGGCGCTGCCTTTTCTATATTCTCGACCCTCATCCACGCTTCGACCGTGCGCCTCATCTTCTTGAGGAAAAAATTTGACACACCATAAGGTATTATAATAGGCGTGCCGTCGAGCATCTCTATATTCAAAGGTTTTCCCGATATATTTTTCAGGGAGACTGTTCTCGCAAGCGCGGCAAAGGGTTCATTGGGGATCGTGAAATAACTCACTTCTATTTCGAGGCCTATGGCGGGAATAGATTCCTGGATCCTGAGCTCGTAAGAATTTACAAACATTCTCTGCACTGCCGGGAAGATGCCGTTTTCAGGATGCGGCCGGAAAGGCTCGTAAAGTATGGTCTTATTTTTATGCCTTAATTTTATAAACGTGCGGAAGCCCTGCGAGGATGCCAGCTGAAAGGCCCTGTTGGCAGGCAGGAATTCCATTATAGAGCTATCCTTGCTCTTTACGCCACAACTACACATGCACTGGCCCCTGTTTACATAAAAGGCCCACATGGGTATGCCAAAAAGCCCTGCTATACCAGGCAGAAAATTGGCAAAAGGCGTTGCGAGATTATAGTTCTCTATTACAAAATCACCATTTGAGTCTATATAATAGTTTACCTTCTTGTCCATAATGGTTAGATTTTAACAGATAGGTGGCATTTCCGCAAGCCAAAACTCACCCTTATCTGACAAATCGTACGTGTCGGATTTGTCAGATAAGGATGGTGGGCAGTTTTAAGTCATGCCCGGGACTTAATACAGCAGCCCTCTTTGCAGTGGGCTACAGGTCTTAGCATATATCTAACTATAATATTCATGCTACACCTCCATTTTTACTTGAATATCATCCCTGTTTCCATAGACCAGAACAAAAGGTCTATCTCTTCCATGGAGATATTCGTTCGTTTAAAAAACTCCCTCATCTTACTCTCTATCCGCACATACTCTTTTTTGCTCAATGCGCCGGGTATCTTTTTTATTACCTTGTATCTTTTAAGATTTTTAAGGATATGCCTGTCAAGTATTGCCATATCCTTGCCAAGTCCTATATTTCTTAAAAAATGACTCGCTTCTTTATAGCCAAACCCTTTTACATTCCTGACCAGCCAATCCCTTGTCTTATTAGGATCCATGGGATCGATCTTACTTTTTATATCAGGACCTTTTCCATTCTTAAAAAACTCTCTCGCCTCGATGAGATATCTGGCTTTATTATTAGGGAAACGCACTCCGCTTAGGCACTTCCTTATATCCTCCTGAGCGCCCCTGTGCAACAATCCTTTATCCTGTAATTTTTTTATAGCCATGTCGCACACAACTGCCCTTGCCTGCGGCGTCAAGATACAAAAACATAACTCTGAGAATATATCCTCGTCGCCTCTTTTGTAAACCTGTCTGAAATCCTGTAATCTTTTTTTTATCGCCTGTTTTTTCCTTCTATGATCCTTTAATAAATTCTTCATATCCTCAGAGCTTTTTGTATCGTTTCCTTGTCAAATCCGACTATTATCTGGCCGTCAATATCAATGACAGGCACGCCCATCTGGCCTGACTTTTGCACCATCTCTTTGCCTGCCTCAGGGTCAGCGCCCACGTCTATATCCTCGAACTGGATATTATTATTTTTTAGAAAATCCTTTGCCCTGTGGCAATAAGGACATGTTGAGGTCGAGTATACCTTTATAGTCCTAGCCATAATGTCTCCTTCATAGATTCCTCTTTATCTCTGTTAATTTTTTGAGGTGCTCCTGCTCTTCTTCGATAAGATTATCCACTATCTTCTTCTCTCCGTCCAAAATAAATTTCTTCATTTCATGATAAAAAAGAATAGAATCTTTTTCAAAACCTATGCCAGCATCCACCGCTTCTTTTTCACTCTTAATCTTTCCGGCTATAGCAGCGCCTTTATTTGCCTTTGTAAAGACATACCCTTCTGACAGTGCCTTAAGATAAGCGAAATACTCTCCCGGGTATGCCTCAGAGGGTTCGTATTTTTTTACCTGCGAAAGCAATGCCTCGAACCTTTTTATGTGTTTTTCTTCTTCTCCTGCGAGAAACCCGAATGTCTCTTTTGCCTTCGCGTTCTTGGACGATTTCAGGACACCGTCGTAAAAGTCCTTGCCGTTTTTCTCGATCTGTATACCTATCTCCACTACCTCAGCCGCTGAAAAAAGATTTCCCATTCTATCCCCCTTTCACAAGTCTCTGTCCGAGTCCAAATGCCTTTTCTAAACAATCAGGTTTTTTCAGGATTTCTTCCTTACCGTCAACGTCCGGACAAAAGAGCTCTTCTTTATAGCTCGCGTTAATCACTGCAAAAAAATTCCTGACTATGGACTTTGCGTTTTCAAAAAAATCTTTCCTGTCTGACCCCTCGACAGAAATAAACGCTCCTTTTATCTTCCTGAATCCATTGTCTTTCTTCAATATGTACTTTGCCCGCCACGCGCACTGGAAACGGTCTATCATCATCTTTGTCTGGGCGCTGAGGCTGCCAAAAAATACAGGCGAGGCCAGAACCAGGACATCTATAGCCTTGATCTTTTTATATACATCCTGCAGGTCGTCCTGGAGCAGGCAGGTTCCATCGTCTTTTACCTTCTCATGTTCTTGGCACGGCGAAAATTTCAGTTTATTAAGAATAATCTTCTCGGTCTCAGCGCCTTTCGACTTAGCGCCTTCCAGGACTTTATCCAGAAGAATATCAGTATTGCCGCCTATCCTTGGACTACCGCTTATGCCTAATACCCTCATCCCCTCACCCTTACCCTCTCCCCAAGTTGACAATTTTGACAATGTCAAAATTGTCAACTTGGGGAGAGGGAGTATATTTAATAATTCTCGCACAAAAGTTCGTAATACGCTTGTGGATGAGCGCACGCAGGACATTCATCTGGCGCCTCTTTGCCCTCATGTACATAACCGCAATTGCGGCATTTCCATTTTAAAACCTTATCCCTCTTGAATACAATGCCTTCTTTGATATTCTTCGAAAGCTTTCTGTATCTTTTTTCATGCTCTTCCTCGACTTCTGCTATTTCCTTAAACTGATCTGCTATTTTCTCAAAGCCTTCTTTACGCGCTGTTTCCTCTGCTTCCTTGTAAAGCTTTGTCCATTCCAGATTCTCGCCTGTTGCAGACGCTTCCAGATTCTGTGCAGTATCTCCTATTACGCCAGCTGGATAAGAGGCTGTGATCTCCACCTCTCCACCCTGGAGCAGCTTAAAAAACCTTTTTGCGTGCTCCTTTTCATTGTCAGCTGTCTCTAAAAATATCGCTGCTATCTGTTCGTATCCTGCCTTTTTAGCAACGCCCGCAAAATAGGTATAGCGATTCCTTGCCTGAGACTCGCCTGCAAACGACGCCAAAAGATTTTTTTCTGTTTTAGTGCCTTTTAATTTCATTTCAGTCCTCCTCTTTTATAAATTGGTCTTTGCACGCGCCACAGATAGGACAAACCCATGTATCCGGTATATCCTCGAATGCCGTGCCTGGGTGAACACCGTTATCCGGGTCCCCTGCTTCTGGATCATAAATATAATTACAAACCTCGCATCTGTACTTTTGCATCTTCGTGCCTCCTGTGGTCATGCCTTCACCTTTAATAAAGGTGGGCGCTGTTTTCGGCGTTACGCCGCGTTTTACCTGGTGATAGTAAGAGTATGTCATGGGCGTTCCTGTTTTCAATACCTCTGACTCTGTCATCTCTCCTAAAAAAAGCGTATGGCTAGAGCAATCAAGCTTTTTTATAACCTTTGCCTCGATATAGCCAAGCGCATTATCCAGTACAACCGGGCATCCAGAGGAAAGTTTTTTA